>NZ_JAAGPH010000033.1:0-62510 GCF_017104705.1 Burkholderia sp. Se-20373
TCGACCTGCTCGACCACCGATAGCTTAAAAGCCAGGCTGTAGTCCCGCTGCGTCCGCTTGATCTCTTGCTCCACTTGGCACCTCTTCGTTTCAGCGAAAAAGTGTCAACCTATTTCAGGACGGGTCAGTCAGCACCATGAAAAAAGCCCGACCGGTTCACGGTCGGGCTTTTTCGTTTGATGGCGGCCGCTGCCGCGCGCCGCTTACTGCCCGGCGATCGTCATCTGCTCGATCAGCACCGAGCCCGTTTCCTTCGTGCCGCGCACGATCGAATCGGCACCGATCGCAACGATATGCCGGAACATTTCCTGCAGCGTGCTCGCGACGGTGATTTCCTCGACCGGATACTGGATCACGCCGTTCTCGACCCAGAAGCCCGCCGCACCGCGCGAATAGTCACCCGTCACGTAGTTCACCCCCTGCCCCATCAGCTCGGTCAGCAACAGGCCCGTGCCGAGCTTCTTCAGCATCGCATCGAAATCGTCGCCCGCCTGCGTGTTCGAGCTGCGCAGCGCGAGATTGTGCGAACCGCCCGCGTTGCCGGTGGTCTGCGTGCCGAGCTTGCGCGCCGAATAGGTCGACAGGAAGTACCCTTCGACGACGCCGTCCTTCACGACGCTGCGCGCACGCGTGCGCACGCCTTCCTCGTCGAACGGCGCGCTGCCCATCGCGCGCGGCACGTGCGGATCCTCGACGACCTGGATGTGCGGCGCGAACACCGGCTTGCCGAGGCTGTCGACGAGGAACGACGTCTTGCGGTACAGCGCACCGCCGCTCACCGCCTGCACGAATGCGCCGAGCAGGCCGGCCGCGAGCGGCGCCTCGAACAGCACGGGCACCTTGCGGGTATCGAGGCGGCGCGCGCCCATCCGCGCAAGCGCACGCTCGGCCGCGTAACGGCCCACCGCTTCGGGCGCCGCGAGATCGATCGCACTGCGCTTCGACGAATACCAGTCGTCGCGCTGCATGTGACGGCCGCTGCCCGCGATCGGCGCGCATGCGATGTAATGACGCGAGTACGGGTAGCCGGACAGGAAGCCGCGCGACGTGGCCAGCACGAACTGCGAATGCTGGGCCGACACGCTCGCGCCTTCCGAGTTGCGGATCTGCGGGCTGACCGCGAATGCGGCGTCTTCTGCGCGGCGGGCGAGCTCGACGGCCTCGTCGGCCGTCAGCGCCCACGGGTGGTAGAGGTCGAGGTCACGCGGGTCGGTTTCGAGCAGCTCGGCCTCGGCCAGGCCGGCCGCCTCGTCCTCGGCCGTGAAGCGCGCGATGTTGTACGCGGCGGCGACGGTATCCTTGATCGCGCCCGGCGAGAAATCCGACGTGCTCGCGTTGCCGCGCTTCTTGCCGATGAACACGGTCACGCCGACCATCTTGTCGCGGTTGTGCTCGATCGTTTCGACTTCGCCGCGGCGCACCGACACCGACAGGCCGTCGCCCTCGGAGATTTCGGTCGCGGCGTCCGTCGCGCCGAGCGCCTTCGCATGGCGAAGGATGTCCGAGGCGATTTCCTTGAGCTGGTCCTGCGTGTGCGGGAAATAGCGCGCTTGTACGTCGAGATTGGCTGCCATCGTCTTGGTATCCGGTGGCGGGCGGGCGCCCGCATGTTCAAAATGTTGCGTATCCCGCGATCATAGCAAGGTCCGGGGCCGGACACCGACAAGCTTGGGGTGTCCGCGGCGCGATACAATGCCGTCCATGACACGCAAAACCCGAATCCAGCCGATCGAGCATGCCGCCGAAGACGACGACAATGGCTACGATCGCCCCAGCAAATCCCAGTTGAAGCGCGAGATGCACGAGCTGCAGGTGCTCGGCCAGGCACTCGTCGATCTGCCGAAAGACGCGCTGAAACGCATGCCGATGCCCGAAAGCCTCGGCGACGCCGTGCGCGAGGCGCGCCGGATCACCGATCACGAAGGCAAACGCCGCCAGCTCCAGTACGTCGGCCGCGTGATGCGCTCGCTGACCGACGACGAGACGGCCGCGCTGCGCACCGCGCTCGACGCGCAACGCGGCGTGAACAAGGCTGCGACGGCCCGCCTGCACTGGATCGAACGCACCCGCGAACAATTGCTCGCGAGCGACGACGCACTGACCGAATTCCTGCGCCAGCACCCGGAAGCCGATATCCAGGAAGGCCGCACGCTGATCCGCAACGCACGCAAGGAAGCGCAGCAAGGCAAGCCGCCGCGCTATTTCCGCGAGCTGTTCCAGTGGATCAAGACCGCCGGCGGCACGTCCCACGCGGACGACGAAGCGGCGGACGACGCCGGAGACGACCATGACGACGACGAAGCGTAACCACCCGGACGAACTCGTTGTCGGCCTCGTGTCGATCAGCGACCGCGCGAGCACGGGTGTCTACGAAGACAAGGGCATTCCGGCGCTGCAGGAGTGGCTCGCCGGCGCGCTGGTGTCGCCGTGGCGCGCCGAAACGCGCCTGATCCAGGACGACGCGCCGACGATCTCCGCCACGCTCGCCGAACTCGTCGACGTCGCGGGGTGCGACCTCGTGCTGACGACGGGCGGCACGGGCCCGGCGCGCCGCGACGTGACGCCCGAGGCCACGCTGGCCGTGGCGACGAAGGAAATGCCGGGATTCGGCGAACAGATGCGGCAGATCAGCCTGAATTTCGTGCCGACCGCGATCCTGTCGCGGCAGGTCGCGGTGATCCGCGAGACAGCCGACCATGCGGCGCTGATCGTCAACCTGCCCGGCCAGCCGAAGTCGATCCGGGAAACGCTCGAAGGGCTCCGCGACGCCGACGGCAAGTCGACCGTGCCGGGCATCTTCGCCGCGGTGCCCTACTGCATCGACCTGATCGGCGGCCCGTACATCGAGACCGACGCCGCGGTGGTCGCGGCGTTCCGGCCGAAAAGCGCTCAGCGCGCACCGCGCTAGGCGCGTGCCGGCCCGCTCAGGCGGCCGGCGCGGACTCGCCTGCCGAAGCCGACGCAGCCGGAATCAGGAAATGCTCGCGGTAGTACTTCAGCTCGTCGATCGACTCGTGGATGTCCGCGAGCGCCGTGTGCATCGCCCGCTTCTGGAAGCCCTTGTAGATCGCGGGCTGCCAGCGGCGGCACAACTCCTTGAGCGTGCTGACGTCGAGGTTGCGGTAGTGGAAGAACCGCTCGAATTCGGGCATCCAGCGCGCCATGAAGCGGCGGTCCTGGCAGATCGAGTTGCCGCACATCGGCGACTTGCCGGGCGACACGTACTGCGCGAGGAAGGCCTGCAATTGCTCGGCGGCTTCGGCCTCGGTCACGGTCGACGCGCGCACGCGGTCGATCAGGCCCGAGCGGCCGTGCGTCGACTTGTTCCAGTCGTCCATCTTCGCGAGCGTTTCGTCGCTCTGGTGGATCGCGAACACGGGGCCTTCGACGGCGATGTCGAGCGTGGAATTGGTCACGACGACCGCGATCTCGATGATGCGGTCGTTATCCGGGTCGAGGCCCGTCATCTCCATGTCGAGCCAGACGAGGTTCAACTCGTTGCGCACGAGCGCGGGCTGGCTGGCGGAAGCGGCGGTATCGGTCATGAGTCATCCTGGAAAATGGCGGACGGCGCGCGGCGCCGCCCGGGCGGCCGGCATCGCATCAGCGGGGCCGGTCCGCTAGAACATATAATTCTCGCATAGAACCCTTTGGCGCCTTCGATGTCACCCTTTTCGTTCACCCTGCTGTTCGCGCTCGCCGTGCTCGCGATGGTCGTCACCAAGCTGTGGCTCGCGTCGCGGCAGATCCGCTTCGTTGCGGCGCACCGCAACGGCGTCCCCGCGCAGTTCAGCGCAACCATCCCGCTGACCGCCCACCAGCGTGCGGCCGACTATACGGTCGAGCGCACCCGGTTGACGATGCTCGAAATCGTCGTCAGCGCGGCCGTGCTGGTCGGCCTCACGCTGCTCGGCGGCGTCGGCGCACTCGACACGCTGCTCACCGGCTGGATCGGCCGCGGCTACGGGCAGCAGGTCGCGCTCGTCGCCGCCGTGCTCGTGATCACGAGCGTCATCGACGTCCCGTTCGAGTATTACCGCCAGTTCGGGATCGAACAGCGTTTCGGCTTCAACCGGATGACCAAGCGGCTGTTCTTCACCGACATGCTGAAAAACTTGCTGCTCGGCGCCGCGCTCGGCCTGCCGCTGCTGTTCGTCGTGCTGTGGCTGATGAACCAGGCCGGCAGCCTGTGGTGGCTGTGGACCTGGATCGTCTGGGTCGCGTTCCAGATGCTCGTGCTGCTGATCTACCCGACCTTCATCGCACCGATCTTCAACAAGTTCGAACCGCTGAAGGACGACGCGCTGCGCGCGCGCATCGAGTCGCTGATGAAGCGCTGCGGCTTTGCAGCGAAGGGGCTGTTCGTGATGGACGGCAGCCGCCGCTCCGCGCACGGCAACGCATACTTCACGGGCTTCGGCGCGTCGAAGCGGATCGTGTTCTTCGACACGCTGCTCGCGCGCCTGTCCGGCCAGGAAATCGAAGCCGTGCTCGCGCACGAACTCGGCCACTTCAAGCGCCGCCACGTGATGAAGCGGATGCTCGTGTCGTTCGTGCTGAGCCTCGTGCTGCTTGCGCTGCTCGGCTGGCTGGCGCAACGCACGTGGTTCTACACGGGGCTCGGCGTCACGCCGTCGCTCGACACGAGCAACGCGGGTGCCGCGCTCGTGCTGTTTTTCCTCGCGATTCCCGTGTTCCTGTTCTTCGCAACGCCGTTCGGCAGCCTCACGTCGCGCAAGCACGAATTCGAGGCCGACGCATTCGCGGCCAGCCAGACCGACGCGCAGGATCTCATCAGCGCGCTCGTGAAGCTCTATGAGGACAACGCGTCGACGCTGACGCCCGACCCCGTCTACACGGCCTTCTACTACTCGCATCCGCCTGCATCGCAGCGGATCGACCGCCTGATGCAGCACGCATGAGCCGGCCGACCTCCCGCAAGCCGGCCCCGCGCGCGTCGAATGCGCAACGGGTCGAAGGCCGCGTGATCGCGGCGCACGGGCGCCACTACATCGTCGCGCCCGACGACGGCGGCCCGATGCTGCAGTGCTTCCCGCGCGGCAAGAAGAGCGACATCGCAGTCGGCGACCGTGTCGTGTACGAACTCGCATCGGCCGACCAGGGTGTCATCGTCGAGATCGGCGAGCGGCGCAACCTGCTGTACCGCTCCGACCAGTTCAAGTCGAAACTGTTCGCGGCCAACCTCGATCAATTGCTGATCGTGCTCGCGACCGAGCCCTACTTCAGCGAGGACCTGCTCGGCCGCGCGCTGATCGCCGCCGAGGCGAACGAGCTGAAGCCGCTCGTCGTGCTGAACAAGATCGACGTCGAAGCCGCGCTGCCGGTCGCGCGCGAGCGTCTCGCGCCCTACCGCGCCCTTGGCTACGACGTGCTCGAGCTGTCGGTGAAGGGCTCGCCCGACGACGCGCGCGCGCAGTTGATGCCGCACCTCGCCGGGCATTCGACGATCCTGCTCGGCCAGTCCGGGATGGGCAAGTCGACGCTCGTGAACCTGCTCGTTCCCGATGCCGAAGCCGCCACGCGCGAGATTTCGGCCGCGCTCAACAGCGGCCGTCACACGACGACGTTCACGCGCCTCTACCCATTGGCGGGCGGCGGTGCGCTGATCGATTCGCCGGGCTTTCAGGAATTCGGCCTCTACCACCTGACGGAAGGCCGTCTCGAGCGCGCCTTTCCGGAGTTTCGGCCGCTGCTGGCCGACTGCCGTTTCTATAATTGCCATCATCTGCACGAACCCGGCTGCGCGATTCTCGACGCTGTCGCCGACGGCCGCATCGCCCCGTCGCGGCATGCGCTGTATGCGCAGCTCGTGCACGAGGCGAGCCAGATCGTCCGCTGACCGCGCGGCACGCGCGCGGCGGCAGCCGGTACCATGCGGGCCGGCGTTCACCGACAGGAGCCGCGATGCGTTTCAAGGCACCCGATCTCGCGACGGCGCAGCATTGGGCCAACGTGCTTCAGGTGGCCGGCATCGGTTGCGAGCTGCATAACTGCTACGCGACCGGCGCGCTCGGCGGCCTGCCCGCCGACGCGTGCACGCCCGAACTGTGGCTCGACGACGAACGCGACGACGCACTCGCGCGCCGGCTCCTCGATGCAGCGTCGCAGGGCCCGTCGGCCGGCGCCGCGCCGTGGCGCTGCCGGCAGTGCGGTGAGGCACTCGAAGCCCAGTTCACCGCGTGCTGGCAATGCGGCGCCGTGCGCGATCCGGTAGAAAACGGCTGACCCACAGCAAAAAGACCGGCTTCAAGCCGGCCTTCTGCCTTTCATCGGGTACCGCACTGCCCCGTCACGACACCCAGACGGCGAGCGTCAGCATCAGCAGCAGAATCATCCACAGGATCACCGCACGCCAGACGAGGCCCACCGCCGATTGCAGCGTACGCGGCGTGCAATCGTCACCGACCGTCAACGGACCGCTGTCGCCGACTGCCAGCGCATCGAGGCTCGACGGTTCCGCGAGCGGCCCCGCGAGGCGGGCGCCGAGCGCGCCGCTGCCGGCTGCCAGCAGGACGCCATCGTTCGGATCGGGCCACTGGCGCGTGTGGTTGCGCCACGCATAGATCGCATCCTCGAAATTGCCGACGATCGCGAAGCCGAGCGCGGTCAATCGCGCGGGAATCCAGTCGATCACGAAGAACGCACGCTGCGCGAACGTCGAGAACGCCGCCGTGCGGTCATCGCCCGGCGTCGACCAGCTGCGCGCGAGGTATTCGGAAATCCGGTACAGCACGGCACCGGCCGGGCCGATCGGCAGCACGTACCAGAAGAACACGCCGAACACGTGGCGATGCGATGCGACCACGGCGTGAATCAGCGTATGGCGGACAATTTCGCCGACCGGCATGTCGACCGTGTCGATGCCTGTCCACTCGTGCAGGATTTCGCGCGCACGCGGCACGTCGTCGTTATTGAGCGCGAGGTGGATGTCGGTGAAGTAATGGCTGAACTGACGGAAGCCGAGCGTGAAATACACGACGACGACGTTCCAGATGAATGCGAGCACGAAGCTCACCTTGAACAGCAGGAAATAGATCAGCGCGACGATCAGCACCCACGGCAGCACGACCGCGAGCCAGGCAAGGATGCCGTGCTTCTGCTTGCCCGCGTCGAGACCATGCGCGACGGTTTCCGCATGAAACTGGAACAGCGCGAACACCGGATTGTTCGGCGACAACGCGCGGACCTGTTCGATGATGAGAGCGAGGAGAACCGAAAAGAAAGTCATGCGTGGCGCCGTCTTCGGAGTTATGTCATTTTTTGCATAACGATAGCACAGCGTAAGCACCGGATGGCTGCCGGTGCAGTCGCCCGGCAGCCGGCCGCGCGCCCCAGACGCCGTGTGCGCCTAGCCGGCGACCAAGAAGCGGTACAGATTGCGCAACATGCCGGCAGTTGCGCCCCAGATGAAGTAATGCCCGCCGGGTTCGCCATTCGGATAGGGCATCGCAAAAAAACGACGCTCGCCGCCTTCCCAGCGGAACACACGGACCTGATGGTTCGCGGGATTCATCAGGAACGCGAGCGGGACCTCGAAAATCTCGGCCACTTCGAACGTGTCGGCCTGCACGGTGAACGGCGGATGCACGAGGCCGACCACCGGTGTCACGCAAAAGCCCGTACCGGTCAGGTAGTCGGGCAGCGCGCCGAGGATCTCGACACGTTCGTCTGCCAGACCGATCTCTTCCTTCGCCTCGCGCAATGCGGTGGCGGTTGCATCGCGATCGAACGGCTCGCGACGACCGCCGGGGAAGCTGATTTGTCCGGCATGGTCGTTCAGGTGGTCGGCGCGCTGGGTCAGCAGCATGGTGAGACCGGACTCGCGAACGACGAGCGGCACGAGGACGGCCGCGCTGCGTGGATCGACGCCCTCCTGCAGCCTCGCCTCACTGGGCTCGACGCTCCACTCGAGCGTGCGCGCGAAACGGTCGCGCAGGCCGGACGGCGTCATCAGGCGGGAATCGATGGCCGGCAGGCCGGCGCCGGTACCTTCGACCGGCAGGACTTCGGGATCGATGATGGGGCGGCGATTCAATCGGGCTCTCGGGTTCGTGTCGTATCGAGCATATTCTCGCGCCAGAATGAAAAAAGCACCCGGTTGGGTGCTTTTTCCTTACAGCTCTTACTCTTGGGAAGCTGCTGCGGCGCGATCCTTCGACACCAGCTTTTCCTTGATACGAGCCGACTTGCCCGAACGCTCGCGCAGGTAGTACAGCTTCGCACGACGCACATCACCGCGACGCTTCACGACGATGCTTGCCAGCAGCGGCGAGTACGTCTGGAACGTACGCTCGACGCCTTCGCCCGACGAGATCTTGCGGACGATGAAGTTCGAGTTCAGGCCACGGTTGCGAATCGCGATCACGACGCCTTCGTAAGCCTGAACGCGCTTGCGGTTACCTTCAACCACGTTCACGTTCACGATCACCGTGTCGCCCGGGGCGAATTCGGGGATCGTCTTGCCGGCGAGCGCGCGCTCGATTTCTTCCTGCTCAAGTTTTGCGATCAGATTCATTACTGACTCCTTATGCCATCGTGTCGGCGTTCACACCCGCCTGCTTCCAGGCCTGGCCCCGATAGAGGATGGATTCACATCAGGCGCCGCACACGCATGTACGGCACCGCCAATTCCCGCTCGCGCAGCCGCCTCAGGAGGCGTCCTTCGCTTCGCGTGCGAGGTTCGCAAGCCACGCCTCATCGGCGCGACTCAACAACTTCTCGCGGCGCGCCCGGACGATCAGATCCGGCCGCTTCCGCAACGTATTCCTCAATGCCTCCTGACGCCGCCACTTCTCGATCTCGGCATGATGCCCGCCGAGCAGCACGTCCGGCACGCGCACGCCGTCGTATTCCTCGGGGCGCGTGTAGTGCGGACAATCGAGCAGGCCATCAGCGAAGCTGTCCTGCACGGCCGACAACGAATCGTTCAGCACGCCGGGCAGCAACCGCACGACTGCATCCATCATCGCCATCGCCGGCAATTCTCCGCCGGACAGGACGAAATCGCCGAGGCTGATTTCCTCGTCGACGCAACGATCGAGCAGGCGCTGGTCGATCGCTTCATAGCGGCCGCACAGCACGACGACACCAGGTTCCTGCGCCATCCGCACCGCACGATCGTGCGTGAGCGGCGCGCCCTGCGGCGACATCATCACGACACGCGTACTCGCGATGCCCTGCTCCGCCTGTGCCGCTTTCGCGGCATCGATGGCAGCTTCGAGCGGCCTGGCCAGCATCACCATGCCCGGACCGCCGCCGTACGGACGATCGTCGACCGTGCGGTAGTTGTCCGTCGTGAAATCACGCGGGTTCCAGGTGCGCAGCCCGAAGCGCCCTTGCTTGACGGCCCGGCTGGTGATTCCCCAGTCGGTCAGTGCACGGAACATCTCGGGAAAGAGCGTGACGACGTCGAACTGCACCGCGCTCTCGGTAACCTGGTTCATTTCAGTAATCGGCTTCCCAGTCGACGACGATGCGACGCGCCGCCTGATCCACCGTTTTGACGTATACGCCGACGAACGGAATCAACCGCTCGTCGGTGGTCGGCTGACCGTCTTTGCCGGTCGCCGGATACTCGACACGCATGATCGAATGCACGCCATTGTCGATCATCCCGCTCACCTTCCCGAGTGCCACCGATTGCTCGTTGACGACGTCGAGACCGATCAGGTCGACCCAATAGAATTCGTCCGCGGCCAATGCCGGGAAATCTTCCCGGCGCACGAACACGCGAAAGCCGCGCATCGCGTACGCGGCATCGCGGTCGCTGACGCCCGCGGGTTGCGCAACGACGGTGTCGCTGTGCGCCTTCGACTGCACGATGCGGACGGAAAGCCGCTCCGCTCCTCGTTCCAGCCACCAGTGACGCGCCTTGAGCAGCGCATCGCCACCGCGGCCGGCGTCGGCATGCGTCGCCACCTTGACCCAACCCTTCAGGCCATAGGCGTCGACCACCGCTCCGACCTCGACGGCATCGTCGGGCCAGGCTTGCGCCATTTCGAGACTGCCCTGCTGCTCGGCAGCCTGACCGGCGTTCGCGACAGCGTCGCGCTCGACCGGCTTGCGGACGAATGCGCCAAACGACGCACGCCCGCGCCTTGCATTACCGGAATCGTGACCCGCCATCAATGCACCTCACAGCCGGCACGACCGGCACACCGTGCCATGTTAGGCAGCCGGTTGCGCCTTTTGCGCTTCCTTCACGAGACGCTGGACGGTCGGCGACAGTTGCGCGCCAACACCTTGCCAGTACGTCAGGCGATCCTGAGCGATACGCAGCGATTCGCCCTTCGTAGCGACCGGGTTGTAGAAGCCGACGCGCTCGATGAAGCGGCCGTCACGACGGTTGCGCGAATCGGTAGCAACGATGTTGTAGAACGGGCGCTTCTTCGAGCCGCCACGAGCCAGACGGATGATAACCATATGATGTCCTTCGGGAAAACCGGGTTCGAAACTACTGAAACACGCGATTATAGCCGGAAACCAGAGGTACAACAAACACTTACGCGTAAAAAATCCGGAGGCGGCCCGTCCGCCGGGCATACAATCGTCGCGTCCGGGACGTTCCACACCGTCATGCCGCCCCTTCGCGCCGCCTCGATGCGCCGCGCGCAGCACCGTTTCGCGGCGCTGCTTGCCGGCCTTGCCTGCCTCGCGTCCGCACTGGCGTTTGCCGCGCCGTTGCCGGTGGGCGAACTCGTCGTGCCGCCCGGCTTCCACATCGAAGTGCTGGCCGACGCGGTACCGACCGCGCGCGAAATGGCGTGGTCGCCGCGCGGCATCCTGTATGTCGGCACCCGGGAAGGCCGCGTTCACGCGTTCGTCATGCACGAGGGCCGGATCAGCGCGCGCTATGTTGTCGCGTCCGGGCTCGACATGCCGGTCGGCGTCGCCTACCGTGGCGGCGCACTCTATATATCCGCCGTCTCACGCATCCTGCGTCTCGATCACATCGACGACCGGCTGGCCACGCCGCCCGCACCTGCCGTCGTCACCGACGCGCTGCCGACCGAACACCATCACGGCTGGAAATTCATCGCGTTCGGCCCCGACGGCAAGCTGTATGTACCGACCGGCGCACCGTGCAACGTCTGTCTCGCCGATCGCAGCCGCTACGCGATCATCGCACGCATGAACGCGGACGGCAGCGGGAATGAGGTCGTCGCCCGCGGCGTACGCAATACGGTCGGCTTCGCGTGGCACCCGGATTCGGGCGAGCTTTGGTTTACAGACAACGGGCGCGACATGATGGGCGACGACGTGCCCGACGACAAGCTGAACCGCGCACCGCGCGCCGGCCTCGACTTCGGCTTCCCGTACTGCCATGGCGGCGACACGCCCGACCCCGAATTCGGCGGCGCCGACGTATGCCGCCGCTATGTACCGCCCGTATTGAAACTCGGTGCGCACGTCGCAGCACTCGGCATGCGGTTCTATACAGGGCCGATGTTTCCGGCGTCGTATCGCAATAACGTCTTCATCGCCGAACACGGCTCGTGGAATCGCAGTACGAAGGTCGGCTACCGCGTGATGCGCGTCGTCGTCTCCGCGGATGGCAGCCAGGCGCGCCAGACCCCGTTCGTCACGGGCTGGCTGCGACCCGACGGCACGGTATGGGGACGCCCCGCCGACGTACTACCGCTGCCGGACGGCTCGCTGCTCGTCAGCGACGACCATGCGGGCGCGATCTACCGCGTGACCTATGCGGCACCTTGACGCAGGACAGGGGTGACCGGGCCCGACCGGGCATCGTAGAATGCGTGCCGGGCCGCGCGCCCGCGCCGGCCCGCCGGCCGCCCATGCCAACGACAATACGCCGCCATCCATGTCCAGCAGCACCGCACCGTCCCGCCACTTTCGCTCCAAGACGCTCACCGCCGCCCTCGCGTTCCTGTTCGGATCGCTCGGCGCGCACCGCTTCTATCTGTATGGCTTTCGCGACGTGTTCGGCTGGGCGCACCTGCTCGCGACGATCGTCGGCATTCCGGGCTTCCTCCTGCTCGCCGCAACCCAGCGCAGCGCGGGCCTCGGTTGGTGGCTTGCCGTTCCCGGCGCGATCTCGCTGCTGGCGGCGTTCCTTGCCGCGCTCGTCTACGGGCTGCGCCCCGATGAAAAATGGGACGCGCAATTCAACGCGGAGACAGGCAAGCACAGCAAGTCGGGCTGGACCGTGATCTTCGTGGTGATCTTCTCGCTGCTGATCGGTGCCTTCCTGCTGATGACCGCACTCGCGCTGTCGTTCCAGACGTACTTCGAGTCACAGGTCGAAGCGGCGAAGCAGATTTCGCAGTAAGCGTAGCGGCCGCTACACACCGGCGCCCTGCTTCGGTTTGGCACGCCGGTCAGAACAGGTTCAATTGCGAGTCGTCACGCGACTGCGTCGACCGCGTTGCGGCTGAACGAACAGCAACGCGCGGCGCCGCGGTGGCCGGCGCACTGCGAAACTGTGACAGATCGAGAATCCCGTTCGTGCGTTCGTTCAACCCGAGCCGCTTGACGGCCTGGCGGAAACGCTGCCGCAGCAGGTCGGCCCAGATCCCCTCGCCCTTCATCCGTTTCGAGAAATCGGAGTCGTAGTCCTTCCCGCCGCGCATGTCGCGCACGCGGTTCATCACGCGCTCCGCACGATCCGGAAAATGCGCGGTAAGCCAGTTCTTGAACAGCGGCGCGACTTCCCACGGCAGCCTCAGGATGATGTAGCTCGCATGCGTCGCGCCGGCTTCCGCGCACGCCTCGAGCACGCGCTCCATGTCGGGCTCGGTGACGAACGGAATCATCGGGGCAATGCTCACGCCGACCGGCACGCCCGCCTCGCTCAGCGCACGAATCGTACGCAACCTGCGCGCCGGTGTTGCCGCGCGCGGCTCGAGCGTGCGCGCGAGATCGGCATCGAGTGTCGTGATCGTGACCGCCGCCATCACCTGCCCGCGTTCGGCCATCGGCGCGAGCAGGTCGAGATCGCGCTCGATCAGCGACGACTTCGTGATCGCGGCGAACGGCAACCCGCGATCATGCATCACCTGGATCACGCTGCGCGTGATGCGCAGGTCGCGCTCGACCGGCTGGTAGGCGTCGGTGTTGACGCCGAGCGCGATCGGCTCCGGCACGTAGCGCTTGCGTGAAATCTCGCGCTCGAGCAGTTCGGCCGCATTGACCTTCGCATAGATGCGGCTTTCGAAATCGAGCCCCGGCGACAGGCCGAGATAACTGTGCGTCGGCCGTGCAAAGCAATAGATGCATCCGTGCTCGCAGCCGCGATACGGATTGAGCGATACGCTGAATGGAATGTCGGGCGACTGGTTGCGCGTCAGGATGCTCTTCGCACGCTCCTCGAAGACCTGCGTGCGCAGCGGCGCGGGGAAATCGGTATCGTCCGACTCGTGTGTCCAGCCGTCGTCGACCGCTTCGCGCTGCGCGATCTCGTACCGCCCCTGCAGGTTGTCGACCGCGCCGCGCCCCTTGCGGGGCACGGGCGGCGCTATCGGAAATTCGTTGTCGGATCGATCGTCCATGTGCCCACCCATTCGCCTGCACCCAATACTGTATATTTATACAGTATTGGGTGCAGGCTGCCAAGGGCGGGATAAAGGGCCCGACGGTCTGCCGCAGGCGCGTCAGTCGCCCACCGCGATCGTCAGCGTCTCCTTGATTTCTTCCATCACGACATAGCTCTTCGACTGCACGGCGCCGGGCAGCTGCAGCAGGATGTCGCCGAGCAGCTTCCGGTAGTCGGCCATCTCGCCGATCCGCGCCTTGATCAGGTAGTCGAAATCACCGGACACGAGGTGGCACTCGAGCACCTCGTCGATCTTCATCACTTCGCGGCGGAATTGCTCGAACATGTTGCCGCCCTTGTGGCCGAGCGTGATCTCGACGAACACCAGCAGCGCGGCATCCAGCTGGTGCGGGTCGACCCGTGCGTGATAACCGGTGATCACGCCATCCCGCTCCATGCGCCGCACGCGCTCGATACACGGCGTCACGGTCAGTCCAACCTGTTCCGCGAGGTCTTTCATCGCCATCCGGCCGTCGTCCTGAAGCAGTTTCAGGATGCGTCGGTCGAGCTTGTCGAGCGAGCGTACGGGCTGACGTTGCGTTCTCATTTGTTTATGCTGAAAACCTGAAAAATACGATAACAAAACCTACACATTCGACAATACCATAGCGCAAAAAACTAGATCAGCTAGAGGTTACACGGAGACGCAGGTGCGCCCGGCCTCGATCTGGTCCCTTCCATCTGGAGCAGCTATGCGAGTCGTCATTCTGGGCAGCGGTGTGGTGGGCGTGGCAAGCGCGTATTACCTCGCGCGCGCCGGCCATGAAGTCACGGTGATCGACCGGGAAGCCGGCCCGGCGCTCGAGACGAGCTTCGCGAACGCAGGCCAGATCTCCCCCGGCTATGCCGCGCCGTGGGCCGCACCCGGCGTGCCGCTGAAGGCCGTCAAGTGGATGTTCGAAAAGCACGCGCCGCTCGCGATCCGCCTCGACGGCACGCGCTTCCAGCTCCAGTGGATGTATCAGATGCTGCGCAACTGCACGGCCGAGCGTTACGCGGTCAACAAGGGCCGCATGGTCCGCCTCGCCGAATACAGCCGCGACTGCCTGCAGACACTGCGCGCCGATACCGGCATCCAGTACGAGGGCCGCACGGGCGGCACGCTGCAACTGTTCCGCACGCAGCAGCAACTCGACGGCGCGGCGAAGGACATCGCCGTGCTTCAGGAAGCGAACGTGCCGTTCGAACTGTTGTCGCCGGCCGACCTGAAGAAAGCCGAGCCGGCGCTTGCCGCCGTCTCGCACAAGCTGACGGGCGGCCTGCGCCTGCCGGGTGACGAAACGGGCGACTGCCAGCTGTTCACGACGCGCCTTGCCGCGCTCGCCGAATCGCTTGGCGTGAAGTTCCGCTACAACACGCCGATCGATGCGCTCGCGATCGCGGGCGGCAAGATCGCCGGCGTGCAGTGCGGTAGCGAAACGGTGCGCGCGGACGCGTACGTCGTCGCGCTCGGCTCGTACTCGACGAGCTTCATCTCGAACCTGATGAAGATCCCCGTCTATCCGCTGAAGGGCTATTCGATCACCGCGCCGATCGTCAACGAAGCGGCCGCGCCCGTGTCGACCGTGCTCGACGAGACCTACAAGATCGCGATCACGCGATTCGACCAGCGCATCCGCGTCGGCGGCATGGCGGAAATCGTCGGCTTCGACAAGACGCTGCGTGCCGCACGCCGCGAAACGCTCGAAATGTGCGTGAACGACCTGTTCCCGGGCGGCGGCGACACGTCGAAGGCAACGTTCTGGACGGGCCTGCGCCCGATGACCCCGGACGGCACGCCGATCGTCGGCCGTACGCCGGTGTCGAACCTGTTCCTGAACACCGGCCACGGCACGCTCGGCTGGACGATGTCGTGCGGCTCGGGCCAGCTGCTCGCGGATCTGATCTCGGGCAAGATGCCGGCGATCCAGGCCGACGACCTGTCGGTGCATCGTTACCTGAAGGACGTGGCCGGCCAGACGCGCCCGGCATACGCATAAGCCGACGCTGCCCGCAGCCATGCGGGCCGGCAGCATCAAAAGGAAAGGCGCCCGCGGGCGCCTTTCTCGTTTCACCGGATGCGTGACGGAATCAGAACTGGTCTTCCGCTCGGGTTGCGGTCGCTTTCGACGTTCAGCGGGGCCAGCACGTCGCCGCAGCACTTCGCGGATTCGTCGAGCACGGCCTGCGCCGTGTCGTAACCAGCATCCTCGAAGCCCGGCAACTGCGCAACGGCGTCGGTCGGCCAGCTCCTTCAGCACGAACAGCATGTCCTTGACGGGGGCGTGATTGCTCATGGTGCGCCCCTCCCTTCTCGCTTCTGTCGATGGCGAAAAAAAGGGGCGCTCATGGCGCCCCTCTTCTCGTGTGCTTACCGCTGAAGCGTCACACTGCTTTAGCTGAGCTCGGCTACGAGCTCCGGCACGAGCGCGAACAGATCGCCAACGAGGCCGTAGTCGGCCACGCTGAAGATCGGTGCTTCCGGATCCTTGTTGATCGCGACGATCACCTTCGAATCCTTCATGCCGGCCAGATGCTGGATCGCACCCGAGATGCCGACCGCGATGTACAACTGCGGCGCGACGATCTTGCCGGTCTGGCCGACCTGATAATCGTTCGGCACGTAGCCTGCGTCGACTGCCGCGCGCGAAGCACCCAGTGCTGCCGACAGCTTGTCGGCCAGCGGCTCCAGCACCTTCGTGTAGTTCTCGCCGCTGCCCAGACCACGGCCGCCCGACACGATGATGCTTGCGCTCGTGAGTTCCGGACGGTCCAGCTTCGTCACTTCACGGCTCACGAACTGCGACTTGCCGGCATCGGCTGCCGCGTCGATCTTCTCGACCGACCCGCTGCCGCCTTCCGCTGCCACCGGATCGAAACCCGTCGCACGTACCGTGATGACCTTGATCGGATCGCTCGACTGCACCGTCGCGATCGCGTTGCCCGCGTAGATCGGGCGCTCGAACGTGTCGGCCGAATCGACCGCCGTGATGTCCGAGATCTGCGCGACGTCCAGCTTTGCGGCGATACGCGGGGCGATGTTCTTGCCGTAGGCCGTCGCCGGCGCGAGGATGTGCGAGTAGTCCTTCGCGATGTTCAGCGCGGTCGCTTCGACGTTTTCCGCGAGGCCCGCTTCGAGTTGCGGTGCGTCGGCCAGGAGGACCTTCGACACACCTGCGATCTTCGCTGCTGCGTCAGCAGCCGCTTGCGCATTGTGGCCTGCGACCAGCACGTGAATGTCGCCGCCGATCTTCGCCGCCGCCGCCACCGTGTTCAACGTCGCGGCCTTGATCGACGCGTTGTCGTGTTCTGCAATCACCAGAATCGTCATTTCTTTGCGCTCCCTCTTACAGCACCTTGGCTTCGGTCTTCAGCTTCTCGACCAGCGTCTTCACGTCCGGCACCTTCACGCCGGCTGCGCGCTTCGGCGGCTCGACCACCTTCAGCGTCTTCAGACGCGGCGTAACGTCGACACCCAGGTCTTCCGGCTTCACGGTTTCCAGCGGCTTCTTCTTCGCCTTCATGATGTTCGGCAGCGTCACGTAACGCGGCTCGTTCAGGCGCAGGTCGGTCGTGATGACGGCCGGCAGCGACAGCGACAGCGTTTCCGCACCGCCGTCCACTTCGCGGGCGACCGTTGCCTTACCGTCGGCCACCGTGACCTTCGATGCGAACGTCGCTTGCGGCAGGCCGGCCAGCGCAGCCAGCATCTGGCCCGTCTGGTTCGAATCGTCGTCGATTGCCTGCTTGCCGAGGATCACCAGTTGCGGCTGTTCCTTGTCGACCAGCGCCTTCAGGATCTTTGCGACGCCCAGCGGCTCGACGCCATCGTTCGATTCGACGAGGATCGCGCGATCCGCGCCGATCGCCAGCGCCGTACGCAGCGTTTCCTGCGCTTGCGCGACGCCTACCGACACGGCGATCACTTCGGTCGCCACGCCTGCTTCCTTCAGGCGCACGGCTTCTTCAACCGCAATTTCGTCGAACGGGTTCATCGACATCTTCACGTTCGCGATGTCGACACCCGTGTTGTCCGACTTCACGCGGACCTTGACGTTGTAATCGACCACTCTTTTCACTGGCACCAGGATTTTCATGCACACGCTCCAAAGTTACGAATACGACCAGAGGCCATTCTATAGCCAGGCCTCATGACTGCGCGGCCAAGCGGACCCAACCTTCGTGGTTGTCGAGGATACCGCTTCTTGGCGACGCGCCAATGATAGCGAACGGTCGTTCTATTTTAAAAGAGAAAAAACCCGGACGCAAAGCCCGGGTTTTCGATCATCGACTCTAATCTCGCCGGGCGCCCCGTGCTTCACCTGTTACCAGGCGGCGATGACCGCGCCGCCGAACTTGCTTTCGATGAATTGCTTCACCTCGGCCGAATGGTAGGCCGCGACCAGTTTCGCGACCCACGGCTTGTTCCGGTCCGCCTCGCGGATCGCGAGGATGTTCGCGTACGGGCCGTTCGGCCCCTCGATCGCGATCGCGTCCTGTTTCGGTTTCAACCCCGCTTCCATCGCGTAGTTGGTATTGATCGCAGCCGCGTCGACGTCACCGAGCGAGCGCGGAATCTGCGCCGCATCGAGTTCGACGATCTTCAGCTTGCGCGGATTGTCGACGATATCGAGCGGCGTCGCCTTCAGCCCCGCGTCCGCGCGCAGCTTCAGCAGGCCCTGCTTCTGCAGCAACAGCAGCGCACGACCGCCATTGGTCGGATCGTTCGGGACCGCGATGCGCGCGCCCGGCTTCAGTTCGGCCAGCGACTTCACGCGCTTCGAATAGATGCCCATCGGGAACGTGACGGTGTCCGCGACCTTGACCAGCTTGTAGCCGCGATCCTTCACCTGCGCCTGCAGATACGGATCGTGCTGGTAGCTGTTCGCATCGAGGTCGCCCGACGCCAGCGCGGCGTTCGGCTGCACGTAATCGGAGAATTCGACGATGCGGATGTCGAGGCCATTCTTCGCCGCGACCTTCTTCACCGCTTCCATGATCTGTGCGTGCGGCCCGCCCGTCACGCCCACCTTGATGGTTTCGGCCTGCGCGTGTGCGCCCGCGAACAGCGCGGCCGCGCCCAGTACCGCCGCGAATTTCAGCATGAAGCGTCGTTGCATCGAGTGTCCCCTAACGGATCAATCTTGTTTTACTTGTGGCTCAGCCGGCGGACGAGCCAGTCGCCGAACGACTGCACGATCTGCACGAACACGATCAGGATCGCGACCACCGTCCACATCACTTCGGGCAGATAGCGCTGGTAACCGTAGCGGATCCCGAGATCGCCGAGGCCGCCACCGCCGATCGCGCCCGCCATCGCCGAATAGCCGACCAGCGACACGAACGTGATCGTCAGGCCCGCGACGACGCCCGGCAGCGATTCGGGCAGCAGCACCTTGAAGACGATCTGCGACGTGGTCGCGCCCATCGATTGCGCAGCCTCGATCAGCCCGCGGTCGACTTCGCGCAACGCCGTCTCGACCAGACGCGCGATGAACGGCGCGGCCGCGAGCGTCAGCGGCACGACCGCCGCGGCCGTGCCGATCGACGACCCCGTGACGAGCCGCGTAAACGGAATCACCGCGACCAGCAGGATGATGAACGGCGTCGAGCGGACGGCATTCACGATGCCGCCGAGCACGCGATTCACCGCGAGGTTCTGCAGCACACCCTGGCGATCGGTCAGGTAGAGCAGCACGCCGAGCGGCAGGCCGACGAGCGCGCCGACCACTCCGGAGATGCCGACCATGATCAGCGTCTCCCAGAACGACTGCACGAACATATCGAACATCTCACTCAACATACGAAAGCTCCTCTACCACCACACCTTGCTCGCGCAGGAACGCGAGCGCCTGCCCGACCTTGCCCGGCTCGCCGCCCGCGAGCACCGCGAGCGAACCGAAGGCCTGCCCCTGGATCTCGTCGATCTGGCCATGCAGGATATTGAAATCGAGTTCGTACCGGCGGATCGTTTCGGACAGGATCGGTTGGTCGACACCCGAGCCCGTGAACGCGAGCCGCAGCAAATGCCCGCTGCCCGTCTTCAGCCGCTCGGCCACGCGCACCTTCAGCGCGGGCGGCAATTCCTGCGCGATCACGTCGCCGATCAGCGCGCGCGTCACTTCGTGATGCGGCTGCAGGAACACGTCGATCACGCGGCCTTCCTCGACCACGCGCCCCGCATCGAGCACCGCGACGCGATCGCACACCTGCTTGATCACTTCCATCTGGTGCGTGATCAGCACGATCGTCAGGCCAAGCTCACGATTGATGCGCTTCAGCAGGTCGAGAATCGAACGCGTGGTCTCGGGATCGAGCGCGGATGTCGCTTCGTCCGACAGCAGCACCTTCGGCCGGCTCGCAAGTGCGCGGGCGATGCCGACACGCTGCTTCTGCCCGCCGCTGATCTGCGACGGATAGCGATCCTTTTGCGCGGACAACCCGACGAGGTCGAGCAGCGGCAGCACGGCGGCCTCGATCTCGGCACGGCTTGCGCCGGCCAGTTCGAGCGGCAGCGCGACGTTGTCGAACACCGTGCGTGACGACAGCAGGTTGAAGTGCTGGAAGATCATGCCGATCTCGCGGCGCGCCTCGCGCAGCGCGCCAGCCGGCAGCAGCGTGAGATCGCGCCCGCCGACGACAACATTGCCTTCGGTCGGCCGCGTGAGCAGGTTGATGGTGCGCACGAGCGTGCTCTTGCCGGCACCGCTTCGGCCAATGATGCCGAACACCTCACCCTGCGGAATCGTCAGGTTGATGTTGCGCAGCGCCTCGACCCAGCCACCCGGCCCGGGAAATCGCTGCGAAAGATTGCGTAATTCGATCATGTAAACAAAACGGCGGCCCGGCTGGCGAGTTGGCCCGCCAGTCGGCCGCCGATGCATCTGGAATAACCATCGATTTTACCGCAAACCCCTCATTCCCCTTAATAATCGATTTCGATCTTTTCATAACCGCACGAAATTAGAGGAGCACCGCTGGCGCGCCGCGACGGCGCCGCGACTATGATCCGGAACACACATGCCAACCGACAGGGGACACGCCAGATGACCGCCACCACTACGCCGGCCGCCGCACCCACCACCGCCGGACCGGCGCCTTCGTCGCCGCCCGCGCCGACCATGGGCCGGCTGCGTACCGCGGACGGACTCGACCTGGCATCGTACCGGTGGCGCGCCGGCGACGGCTCCACGCCGCCGCGCGCGACGATCGCGCTCGTTCACGGTCTTGCCGAACACGCGGGCCGCTATGCCGCGCTCGCCGGCCGGCTGAATGCGGCCGGCATCGACGTGCTCGCGATCGACCTGCGCGGACACGGCCAGTCACCCGGCAAGCGCGCGTGGGTCGAGCGCTTCGACGGCTACCTGAACGATGCGGATGCGCTGGTCGCCGAAGCCGCGCGCGGCAATTCACCGCTGTTCCTGATGGGGCACAGCATGGGCGGCGCGGTCGCGGCGCTGTACGCGATCGAACGCGCGCCGACGCGCGGCCACGTGCTGACGGGCCTCGTGCTGTCGAGCCCGGCGCTCGCGCCGGGACGCGACGTGCCGCGCTGGATGCTCGCGGTGAGCCGCGTCATCAGCCGCGTATGGCCGACCTTCCCTGCCATCAAGATCGATGCAGCACTGCTGTCGCGCGATCCGGCCATCGTCGCGGCCAATCGTGCTGATCCGCTCGTGCATCACGGCGCGGTGCCCGCGCGCACTGGCGCGGAGATTCTCGACGCGATGGCGCGCATCGAAAGCGGACGCGGTGGGCTGCGCGTTCCGGTGCTCGTCTATCACGGGACCGAGGACAAGCTGACCGAGCCCGACGGCAGCCGGGCGTTCGGCGCACGCGTCGGCTCGCCCGATCGCACGCTGACGCTATACGAAGGCGGCTTTCACGAAACGATGAACGATCTCGAACGCGATCGCGTGATCGACGCGCTGATCGCATGGATTCACGCACGCGTGCCGGCGCGCTGAGCGCCCGGCACGGCCGGTCGATCGATTGTCAGATACCGGCCAGCACGCGCAGGTGCGCGACGACGCTGCGCCCGAGCGCGGACAGGTTGTAGCCGCCTTCGAGGCAGCTCACGATGCGGCCCTGCGCATGCCGGCGCGCCACGTCGACGATCTGCGCGGTCAGCCATTCGAAGTCGGCTTCGACGAGGCCGAGGTTGCCGATATCGTCCTCGCGATGCGCATCGAAACCCGCCGACACGAACAGCATCTGCGGCTTGAACGCATCGAGGCGCGGCAGCCAGAACATGTCGACGGCTTCGCGGATCGCCATCCCGTTGCTGCGCGCGGGCATCGGCAGGTTGACCATGTTCGGCGCCTGGTGATCGACGCCCGAGAACGGGTACAGCGGATGCTGGAAGAAGCTGCACATCAGCACGCGCTCGTCATTCGCGAATGCGGCCTCGGTGCCGTTGCCGTGATGCACGTCGAAATCGATGATCGCCACACGCTCCAGACCGTGTACGTCGAGCGCGTGCCGCGCGGCGATCGCGACGTTGTTGAAGAAGCAGAAACCCATCGCACGCGCGGGCTCCGCATGGTGGCCAGGCGGGCGCACGCCGCAGAACGCATTCGCGTAACGGCCTTCGATCACTGCGTCGGTCGCCGCGATCGCGGCACCGGCCGCACGCAGCGCCGCACGCCACGTATCGCGGTTCATCAGCGTATCAGGATCGATCTCGACGTAGCCGTCGACCGGCGTCATGCTCCGGATGTAGTCGATGTGCGCCTGCGTATGCACCCGGCCAAGCGCCACCTCGCTCGCGAACGGCGCGGTTTCGTGCACGATCAGGTCGTCGATGCGGCTCGCGATCAATTGATCCTGGATCGCCGACAGGCGGGCCGGGCATTCCGGATGCCATTCCCCCATCTCGTGCAGCATGCAGTCGGGGTGCGTATAGAAAGCGGTTGCCATAAGCTGTCATCCGCGGCGCACGGTGCGCCGCAGGTCTCCATCAATGATGTCCATCGTCTGCCGCGAATTCGCCGCTAACTTACCACAACGGGGGCCCGCGACGCCCCGGCGCGCCGGATCCGTCGGGTATACTGCGCCGACCCCAATCGCCTTGTCCGCCCGCTTCGACATGAATTCCAGCAAGCCTGCCGCCCTTCTCTCCGCGCTGTTCCGTGCTCGCGTGCCGCTCGTTGCGGCCGCTGTGGTCGCGGCCCTCGGCACCGCGCCTGCCGGCGCGCAGACGCCACCCGCGAAGTCCACGGGCAAGCTCGTCGCACAGGCCCAGCCGCAGCAGCCGACGCCGCAAGGCCAGACCTTCGAAGAGGAAATTGTTCCGCAGCGTTACGCGAACAACGCGAAGGTCGATGCGTTCATCGACGAGATGGTCAGCCGCAACGGCTTCGACTCCGCGAGCCTGCATGCGCTGTTCTCGCGCATCAGCTATTCGGCGACGGCCGTCAAGCTCGTGAAGCCGGCCCCGTCGCCGACGGTCAAGAACTGGCGCGTCTACCGCTCGCGCTTCATCGAGCCGATCCGCATCAACGCGGGCGTGAAATTCTGGAAGGCGAACCAGGCAACGCTGCAGCGCGCATCCGAGCAGTTCGGCGTGCCGCCCGAGGTGATCGTCGGCATCATCGGCGTCGAGACGATCTACGGCCGCTACATGGGCAATTTCCGCGTGCTCGACGCGCTGACGACGCTCACGTTCGACTATCCGGACACGCCGAATCGCGACAGCCGCCAGGCGACGTTCCGCAAGAACCTCGAGGATTTCCTGGTCTGGACGCGCGACAACCAGCTCGACCCGACCACCGTGCTCGGCTCGTATACGGGCGCGATCGGAATTCCGCAGTTCCTGCCGAGCAGCATCCGCGAGTATGCGGTCGACTTCGACGGCACGGGTCATGTCGACCTGCGCAGCAGTCCTGTCGATGCGATCGGCAGCGTCGCGAACTACCTGAAGCAGCACGGCTGGGAAACCGACCGCCCGGTGGTCTGGCAGATCACGCCCGATACGGGCAGCCTGGGGATCGCCCAGGCCGCCGCCGACGGCCAGCCCGAACCGCATTGGGCGCTGTCGCAACTGCTGCGCGCGGGCATGACGCTGAACGAGCCGACGGTCAACATCACGACCGAAGGCGGTACCCCTGTGACGGTGGTCGACCTGCCTTCGCCGGGGCGGGCGACCGAGTACATGCTCGGCCTCAAGAATTTCTATGTGCTGACGCGCTACAACCGCAGCTTCTTCTATGCGCTCACCGTGTACCAGCTTGGCGAGGCGGTGAAGGCGCAGATGGAAGCGAGCGGCGCACTTCAGCCGGCCACCGTCGACACCGAGTCGCAATAAGCACCGACCGCTCAAAGAAAAAGCGCCGCACAAGCGGCGCTTTTTTATCGCACGCGCGTTGCGCGCACCTGCCTGCGCTCAGGCAGGGAACACGCCCGTGGACAGGTAGCGGTCGCCGCGATCGCAGATGATGAACACGATCGTCGCATTCTCGACCTGACGCGCGATGCGCATCGCGACTTCACATGCGCCACCCGACGAAATGCCCGCGAAGATGCCTTCGACCGACGCGAGCCGGCGCGCCATCGTTTCCGCCGCGGCCTGGCTCACGTTCTCGACGCGGTCGACCCGGCTGCGATCGAAGATGGTCGGCATGTACGCTTCCGGCCACTTGCGGATGCCGGGAATGCGCGAACCGTCTTCCGGCTGCGCACCGACGATCTCGATCGCCGGATTCTGTTCCTTCAGATAGTGCGACGTGCCCATGATCGTGCCCGTCGTGCCCATGGCCGACACGAAGTGCGTGATGCGCCCTTCGGTATCGCGCCAGATTTCCGGGCCGGTCGCTTCATAGTGCGCAATCGGATTGTCGGGGTTCGCGAACTGGTCGAGGATCACGCCCTTGCCTTCGCGCTGCATCTGGTCCGCGAGATCGCGTGCCAGCTCCATCCCGCCCTTCACCGGCGTCAGGATGATTTCGGCACCGTAGGCAGCCATGCTCTGGCGGCGCTCGACCGACAGGTCCTCCGGCATGATCAGCACCATCTTGTAGCCGCGGATCGCCGCCGCCATCGCCAGTGCGATACCCGTATTGCCGCTCGTCGCCTCGATCAGCGTATCGCCCGGCTTGATGCGCCCGCGCGCCTCGGCCTTGCTGATCATCGACAGTGCCGGACGATCCTTCACGGAACCAGCCGGATTGTTGCCTTCGAGCTTCGCGAGCAGCACGTTGTTGCGCGCGCGAATTTCATCGTCCGGCAAGCGGACCAGTTGGACGAGCGGCGTATTGCCGATCGTGTCTTCGATAGTTTTGTAAGCCATGGATATACCGTGAGTACGAGGCCGATCAATCGATCGATTGTAAACCAGCACCGCTGCTCACGCCGGCAACCCCATTGCGACGATGGAATACGCGTGCCGTGCAACCCGCCGCCGCAGACACCGCGCCCACGCAAAAAACCCGCGGCATGCCGCGGGAAGCCGTCGCAATGACGGCGACTGAAGGAGCTCGTTGTCGGTCGCGCGCGTCGCGTTACTTCTGTGCCGTGCGGGCAGGCGGTGCCGCGGGCTTGCCCGGCGGCTTGCCCGGTGCCGGCAGCGTGGCACCCGTGCCGGCCGCGCCGATCGTCAGGCCTTCCTGCTGAAGCCGCTCGACGGTATGGCCGCCCATGCCTTTCACGCGCGACGCGAGATCTTCCGCATTCTTGAACGGACCGTGTGCGCCGCGTTCGTCGAGAATCGCCTTCGCCCGTGCCGGGCCGATGCCCTTGATGCCGACGAGCGCATCCTCGTTCGCGGTGTTGACGTCAACGGCCGCCCAGGCCGACGCGATCGTGCCGAGCATTGCCGCTGCGGCCAACCATTTCCTGATCATGTGCTGGATCTCCGATGAAAAACGGCCGGCGGCTGCCGACCGTGAGACCCAGTCTATCGATGCAACGCTTCCGTTTAAACCTGGCCAGATAGCCAACGCACATAGCGGTCGACGCCTTCCTGCACGGTCAGGAACGGTGCATCGTAACCGGCCGCACGCAGCTTCGTCTGATCGGCCTGCGTGAAGCACTGGTACTTGCCGCGCAGTGCGTCGGGGAACGGCACGTATTCGATCAGCCCTTGCTCGACCTGCTGCGCGAGTGTCAGCGGCGGCTGGTTGTCGAGCGCACGCAGCGTGTTCACGACCGTCGACGCAATATCGTTGAACGGCTGCGCCCGGCCCGTGCCGAGGTTGAAGATACCCGACTTCTCCGGATGATCGAAGAAGAACAGGTTCACCTTCGTCACGTCCTCGACCGACACGAAGTCGCGCGTCTGCTCGCCCGGTGCATAGCCGTTGTACTCGCCGAACAGCTTCACCTTGCCTTCCGCCCGGAACTGGTTGAAGTTGTGGAACGCGACCGACGCCATGCGCCCCTTGTGCGTCTCGCGCGGGCCGTACACGTTGAAATAGCGGAAGCCGGCGATCTGGCTCTTCGCGGTCGGCAACACGCGACGGATCACCTGGTCGAACAGGAACTTCGAATAGCCGTAGATGTTCAGCGGCGCCTCGACCTCGCGCTCCTCGACGAAGCGCGTCGATCCGCCGTAGGTCGCGGCCGACGATGCGTACAGGAACTGCGTGCCCTGCGCGAGGCAGGCGTCGAGCACCGCGCGGCTGTAGCGGAAGTTGTTGTCCATCATGTAGCGGCCGTCGGTTTCCATCGTGTCCGAACAGGCGCCTTCGTGGAAAATCGCGCGTACCTTGCCGAAATCACCGCGTGCGAAACGTTCGACGAATTCCGTCTTGTCCAGATAGTCGTCGATCTCGCAATCGACGAGATTCCGGAACTTGTCCGCACGCGTCAGGTTGTCGACTGCGATGATGCGCGTTTCGCCGCGCTCGTTGAGCGCCTTGACGATGTTCGCGCCGATAAAACCGGCTGCGCCGGTGACGATGAGGGTCATGATCGTCCTGCCTGAAAAGTGCGAGACATGCGTGCGGCGCGCTCGTCGCGCCACCGCATGCGCTCAGTGAAACAGTTCGTCGTAGTCCACCGTGGCCGTGCCGAGCTTGCCGACCACGATGCCTGCCGCGCGATTCGCGAGCACGACGGCGTCGACGAGCGGCACGCCCGCGCCAAGCATCGTCGCGACCGTTGCGATCACGGTATCGCCCGCGCCCGACACGTCGAACACCTCCCGCGCGAGCGCCGGTGCGTGCAGTTCGCCGGTGGCGGAAAACAGCGTCATCCCTTCTTCCGAACGGGTGAGCAGCAGCGCGTCGATGCCCAGTTCCGCGCGCAGCTTCGCGACGCGCGCACGCAGATCGTCTTCCGACTTCCACTGCCCGACCACTTCACGCAGTTCCGCGCGATTCGGCGTAATCAGCGACGCGCCGCGATAGCGTGCCCAGTCGTCGCCCTTCGGGTCGACGAGGACGGACTTGCCGGCCGCACGCGCCTTCTCGATCATCGTCGTGACGTGCGTCAGGCCGCCTTTCGCGTAATCCGACATCAGCACGACGTCGTGCTGCGGCAGCAGCGCATCGAAGCGCGCGAGCCCCGCGAGCAGCACCTCGTGCGTCGGCATGGCCTCGAAGTCGACGCGCAGCAGTTGCTGCTGGCGCGCGAGCACGCGCAGCTTGATCGTGGTCGGCAGCGCCGGGTCGCGCTCGAGATGCGGCGTCACGCCGCTGCTGCCGAGCAGCTCGACGATCCGCTCGCCGGGTTCGTCGCAACCGACGACGCACAGCAACCCGGCCTGGCCGCCGAGCGTCACGGCGTTGCGCGCGACGTTGGCCGCACCGCCGAGGCGCTCTTCCTGACGCTGCACGTGCACGACCGGCACCGGCGCTTCAGGCGAAATGCGATCGACGTTGCCGAACCAGTAACGGTCGAGCATCACGTCGCCGACGACAAGCACGCGCGAGCGCGCGAGCTGCTCGCGCGGCACCGGAACGACTTCGCGGAGAGTATTCATCGTGTGGTCAGCCACGGGTGGACGACTGGGGATCGACATACGGCCGGCCGATCGCGTAGTAGTCGATGCCCAGTTCGGCCATCGCATCCGGCTCATAGAGGTTGCGACCGTCGAAAATCACCGGCGCCTTCAGTTCGGCCTTCAGGCGCGTGAAGTCGGGGCTCCGGAATTCCTTCCATTCGGTCACGATCACGAGCGCGTCCGCCCCCGTCACGGCAATGTCCTGCGTCTCGACGAGATGCAGCCGCGCCAGCGCGTCCGGATCGGTGCCGAAATCGAGCGCAAACACACGCCGCGCCTCGTCGACCGCGACCGGATCGTACGCACGCACGGTCGCGCCGCGTTCGAGCAGCGCGGCGATCAGGCGACGGCTCGGCGCCTCGCGCATGTCGTCGGTGTTCGGCTTGAACGCCAGGCCCCAGACCGCGAACTCGCGGCCGGTCAGGTCAGCGCCGAAACGCTGCTCGATCTTGCTGATCAGCACGTCCTTCTGCGCATAGTTGGCCGCCTCGACGGCCTCCAGAATGCGCAGCGGCTGGCCGTTCTCACCGGCCGTGCGAATCAGCGCCTGGACGTCCTTCGGGAAGCACGAGCCGCCATAGCCGACGCCGGCGTACAGGAAGTGATAGCCGATGCGAGGATCGGAGCCGATCCCGCGGCGCACGGCCTCGATGTCGGCGCCGACCTTGTCGGCCAGATTCGACATCTCGTTCATGAACGAGATGCGCGTGGCGAGCATCGCGTTCGCCGCATATTTCGCGAATTCGGCCGAACGCACGTCCATGTAGATCGTGCGCTCATGGTTGCGATTGAACGGCGCGTAAAGCTTCTTCATCTTCTCGCGCGCGATCGTGCCCGTCTCGTCGTCGTCGACACCGATGATGATCCGGTCCGGACGCATGAAGTCTTCGACCGCGGCGCCTTCCTTCAGGAACTCGGGGTTCGACACGACCGAGAAGCGATGCGCGACGCTGCCTCCCAGACCGCGGGCGGCAAGCGCCTCGTCGACCACGCCGCGCACGCGCTGCGCGGTGCCGACCGGCACCGTCGACTTGTCGACGATCACCTTGAAGCCCGTCATGTGGCGGCCGATGTTGCGTGCGGCTTCGAGCACGTACTGCAGGTCGGCCGAGCCGTCCTCGTCGGGCGGCGTGCCGACGGCGATGAACTGGATCTCGCCGTGCGCGACGCTCGCCTCGATATCGGTCGAGAAGCGCAGACGCCCCGCCGCGCGGTTGCGCGCGATGATGTCCAGCAGCCCCGGTTCGTGAATCGGCATCCCGCCGTTGTTCAGGATGTCGATCTTGCGCTGATCGACGTCGAGACAGAAGACGTCGTGACCGATCTCCGCAAGGCACGCGCCCGTGACGAGACCGACATAGCCGGTGCCGATGATGGTGATTTTCATAGATGTTCCGGTACTTCCCGGTAATTGACTAACTTGGCCGCCGGGACGAGCCCGGCGGCAACCGCAGCGCGTTTCCGCTTGCCGGGATCAGCCCGGCATCGCAGGTTCGACGCGGCGCGGCGCATAGGTTTCCCAGCCGCTGCATCCGGGGCACTGCCAATAGAAGAGCCGTGCCCGGAAACCGCAATTCTGGCACGTATACCGTGGCAGATTCTTCGTGCGCTGCTTGATCAGCGCACGCATCATTTCAAGTTCCTTACGACGCGGTTCGTCGGCCGCGGCGATTTGCGCGTCGAGCAGATGCAGCATCCCCGACAGGTTCGGTGACTTCTCCATCTGCGTGCGCGCGAGCGTGTGCGCCGCATCCTGGCCACGCAACCCCGCGACGTGCTGGTACGCGATGTCGAGCAGGTCGTTCGACGGATAGCGGTCGATATAACCCATCAGCAGCTCGGCGCCTTCGGCATGCTTGCCGAGCGCGACATACGCCTTCATCAGCTTGTCGGCGACGAGCGGCAGATACGCCGGATTCTGCGCCTCGACGCGCTTCCAGTGCTCGATCGCGGCCGCGTGGTTGCCCTCCGCTTCCGCCGCGTCGCCGGACAGCACCGTCGCGCGCACGTTCTGAGGGTTCACGGCCAGCGCCAGGTGCAGCTGCTCGGCGGCCGCTGCCGCGTTCTTGCGCTGCAGCGCGTCCTGCGCGAGTTCGCAGTGGAACTGGGCGATTTCGACGCCAAGCGGCTTGTCGCTCATCGACTCGATGCGCTTTGCCGTATCGATCGACTTGTTCCAGTCCTTCTCGATCTCGTAGATCGTCAGCAGCGCCCGCTGCGCGCCGAGCGCGTAATCGCCGTCGGCGAGCTTGTGAAACGCCTCTTCGGCACGATCGAGCAGCCCGGCCTTCAGGAAATCCTGGCCGAGCTCGTACAGCGCATGGTCGCGCTCGTTGACCGGCAGGTCCGTGCGGCTCAGCAGGTTCTGGTGCACGCGGATCGCGCGATCGGTCTCGCCGCGGCGACGAAACAGATTGCCGAGCGCGAAGTGCAGCTCGACCGTCTCGGGATCGAGCTTGGCGACCTCGATGAACGCATCGATCGCCTTATCGGGTTGTTCGTTCAACAGAAAATTCAGGCCGCGAAAATACGATCGCGGCAGGTTGGCACTCTCCGACAGGAGATTCTTCAGGTCATAGCGTGACGCCGCCCAACCCAGCGCGAACGCGACCGGAATCGCGAGCAACCACCAGAAATCCAGATCCATGCGAAATATCGAAGCAAAGACGAAAACCGCGCGATGATCGCGCGGCGTCCGTGTTAAATGACGGGCGGCATCGGCGGCTGGTCGATGACGGCCGGCGTTTCGCGCGCCGCACGCAGATCGCGCTTCAGGCGCCCGTTCTCGAGACGCAGGCGGAAGATCGAAGGCAGCGCGGACAGCAAGCCGGCCAGCAGCCCCACGGCGAAGAATGCCAGGCCGATCAGGATGAGCGGCGCTTGCCATGAATAGCCGGCAACGAAATTCAGCGTCGCGGTTTGCGTATTGGCCAGCGCAAGCACCAGCAGCAGTACGAACACCAATACCCGGATCAGCCAGACGATAAACTTCATGAAGCCCTCTCTTTGTTGAGGTTTGCCGCGGCGCGCGACTCCCCTTCGTCGCGCCGAATCGACCCGTATTGTAAAGGATGCGTTTCCGCGGCTGCGCAGATCCTGCGTGCCGCCGTTGCGCGGCGATCGCCGGAAATGAAAAAAGCGCCCGCAAGGGGCGCTTTTCTTTTCAGCCTTCGCCGGATGGGTTCCGGGCAAACCGGATGACGCTTAACGCTCGTCGTCCGGATCATCAGCCTTCAGCGGTTCACCGGCGCGGCCGTCGACGCGTTCGCGCAATTCCTTGCCAGGCTTGAAGTGCGGCACGAACTTCTCGGGCACCTGCACTTTCTCCCCTGATTTCGGGTTGCGTCCGACGCGCGCCGGGCGACGGTTGAGGCCAAAGCTGCCGAAACCCCGAATTTCAATGCGATGCCCTTTCGCCAGGGCATCAGACATCGCATCGAGCATCGTTTTCACCGCGAAATCCGCATCCTTGAGGACAAGTTGCGGAAATCGCGATGCCAGCTGCGCGACCAACTCGGATTTGGTCATACTTCAGCAGACCTCGTGAGGCTTACTGGTTCTGGCCGTCGAGCTTCGCCTTCAGCAGCGCGCCGAGGTTGGTCGTACCGGTCGCAGCAGCGCTGGAGTCCGACTGCAGGCCGCGGATCGCTTCCTGTTGTTCAGCCGAATCCTTCGCCTTGATCGACAGGTTGATGCCGCGCGACTTGCGATCGATGTTGATCACCATCGCGTTGACCTTGTCGCCTTCCTTCAGCACGTTGCGTGCGTCTTCGACGCGATCCTGCGAGATTTCCGACGCGCGCAGGTAGCCTTCGATGTCACCCGTCAGCGTAACGACCGCACCCTTCGCATCGACCGTCTTCACGACGCCGTCGACGATCGAGCCCTTGTCGTTCATTGCAACGTAGTTGCTGAACGGGTCGCCTTCGAGCTGCTTGATGCCGAGCGAGATACGTTCCTTCTCGACGTCGATACCGAGGACGATTGCTTCGACTTCGTCGCCCTTCTTGTACTTGCGAACCGCTTCTTCGCCAGCTTCGCTCCACGACAGGTCCGACAGGTGGACCAGGCCGTCGATGCCGCCCGGCAGACCGATGAACACGCCGAAGTCGGTGATCGACTTGATTGCGCCCGTGATCTTGTCGCCCTTCTTGAAGTTGCGGCTGAAGTCATCCCACGGATTCGGCTTGCACTGCTTCATGCCGAGGCTGATACGACGACGGTCTTCGTCGATCTCGAGGACCATGACTTCGACTTCGTCGCCCAGCTGGACAACCTTCGACGGAGCAACGTTCTTGTTGGTCCAGTCCATTTCCGACACGTGGACGAGGCCTTCGATGCCCGATTCCACTTCGACGAATGCGCCGTAGTCGGTGATGTTCGTGACCTTGCCGAACAGGCGCGTGCCCGACGGGTAACGGCGCGAGATGCCTTCCCACGGATCGTCGCCCAGTTGCTTGATGCCCAGCGAGACGCGGTTCTTCTCTTGGTCGAACTTGAGGATCTTCGCGGTGACTTCCTGGCCAACCGACAGGACTTCGCTCGGGTGACGCACACGACGCCATGCGATGTCGGTGATGTGCAGCAGGCCGTCGATACCGCCGAGGTCGACGAACGCGCCGTAGTCGGTGATGTTCTTGACCACGCCGTTGACGATCGCGCCTTCCTTCAGCGTCTCGAGCAGCTTCGCGCGCTCTTCGCCTTGGGTTGCCTCGATCACTGCACGACGCGACAGCACGACGTTGTTACGCTTGCGATCGAGCTTGATCACGCGGAACTCGAGCGTCTTGCCTTCGTACGGGGTCGTGTCCTTGACCGGACGCGTGTCGACCAGCGAACCCGGCAGGAACGCGCGGATGCCGTTGACCATCACGGTCATGCCGCCCTTCACCTTGCCGGTGATCGTGCCGGTGACGAGTTCGTTGTTGTCGAGCGCCTTTTCCAGCGACAGCCACGATGCAAGGCGCTTCGCCTTGTCGCGCGACAGGATCGTGTCGCCGTAGCCGTTTTCGAGTGCGTCGATTGCGACGGACACGAAATCGCCCGACTGCACCTCAACCTCGCCCTGATCGTTCAGGAATTCCTCGATCGGAATGTAAGCCTCGGACTTGAGGCCTGCATTGACGACCACGAAGTTGTGGTCGACGCGCACGACTTCGGCGGAAATCACTTCGCCGGCGCGCATGTCTTGGCGGGTCAGCGACTCTTCGAACAGAGCCGCGAAAGATTCAGTATTCGGGGTAGAGGTTTGCAGGTCGGACATAAAAATCTGATTGTGCATGGATCGCTGTGCCACGCCGGCCGGAATGGCAGGCTGAAAGGGCCAGATCGATGACCACACGGGGTTAAGGGTTCGAAACACGCTCCGCGCTTACGGCGTGAAGCACCTACCGCGACCCGCCTTCTCAGGCGGGCTGGCCGAGCGCCCGGTACCACTGCAGCACCTGGTCGACCGCTTCATCGACCGAAAGCGCCGACGTATCGAGCAGCTTGGCATCTGCCGCGGGCTTCAGCGGCGCGGCTGCGCGATTGCTGTCGCGCGCGTCACGTTCACGAAGATCCCGGAGCAAGTCATCTATATTAGCAGAAAAACCTTTTTGCATCAATTGCTTATGCCGTCTGGTCGCGCGCGCCTCGGCGCTGGCCGTCAGAAACACCTTCAGCACGGCGTCCGGGAAGATCACGGTGCCCATGTCGCGCCCGTCTGCAACGAGACCCGGCGTCTTGCGGAACGCGCGCTGGCGCGCGACGAGCGCGGTACGCACCGGCCCGTGCACCGCAATCGCCGATGCGCGGTTGCCGACCGCTTCGGCACGGATGTCGTTCGACACATCGACGCCGTCGAGCTGCGCGCAACCTTCGCGGAACGTGATGTGGAGATCGTCGATCAGCTTCACCAGCGCGTCGATATCCTCCGCCTCGATGCCGTAGCGCACGCTCGCGAGCGCGGCAAGCCGGTACAGCGCGCCGCTGTCGAGCAGGTGGAAGCCAAGATGCGCGGCAACGAGCGCAGCGACGGTGCCCTTGCCGGAAGCAGTCGGGCCGTCGATCGTGATGACGGGAGTCGGGTGAAAGGGTCGGGTCGATTTCATCAGAACAGTGGGTCAGGCTTTGGCGAGCGCGGCGAAGCGGTCGAAATAGTCGGGGAACGTCTTGCCGACGCACTTCGGATCGTTGATCCGCACGGGCACGCCGCCCAGGCTGACGAGCGAGAAGCACATCGCCATCCGGTGATCGTCGTACGTGTCGATCGCCGCGTTCGGCGTGAGCTTTTCCGGCGGCGTGACGACGAGGTAGTCCGGACCTTCCTCGACGATCGCGCCGACCTTGCGCAGCTCGGTCGCCATCGCGGCGATGCGGTCGGTTTCCTTCACGCGCCAGCTCGCGATGTTGCGCAGCGTGCTCGTGCCGTTCGCGAACAGCGCCGCGACCGCGATGGTCATCGCCGCATCGGGGATCAGGTTGAAGTCCATGTCGATCGGCTCGAGCTTGCCGTGGTCGTGGCCGATGCCGCGCACGTCGATCCAGTCGTCGCCCATCGTCACGTTCGCGCCCATCTGCATCAGCGCGCTCGCGAAGCCGACATCGCCCTGGATGCTCGCCCGCCCCACGCCCTCGACGCGCAGCGGGCCGCCGCCGAGCGCGCCGGCCGCGAGGAAGTACGACGCGGACGACGCATCGCCCTCGACCATGATCCGCCCCGGCGAGCGGTAGCGGACGCCGGCCGGCACGACGAAGCGCTGCCAGCCGTCGCGCTCGACGGTCACGCCGAAGCGCTCCATCAGCCGGATCGTGATGTCGATGTACGGCTTCGAGATCAGCTCGCCATCGACCTCGACGACGATCTTGCCGTCCTTCGCCTTCACGAGCGGCAGCGTCATCAGCAACGCCGTGAGGAACTGGCTCGACACGTCGCCACGCACGCGGATCGGCGCGTCGACGGAAATGTTCGCGGGCTTGATCCGAAGCGGCGGGTAGCCTTCGTTCAGCTCGTAGTCGATCTGCGCGCTGATTTGCCGCAGGCCGTCGACGAGATCGCCGATCGGCCGCTCGTGCATGCGCGGCACGCCGTGCACGCGATAGTCGCCGCCGTTCACCGCGAGCGCGGCGGTCAGCGGCCGCACGGCCGTGCCCGCGTTGCCGAGGAACAGGTCGGCCGTCTTCGCGGTGAATGCGCCGCGCGTGCCCATCACGACGCAGGTGTCGCCATCGCGCGCGAGCTTCACGCCGAGCTTGCCGAGTGCATCGAGCATCACGCGCGTGTCGTCGGAGTCGAGCAGGTTGGTGATCGTGGTTTCGCCTTCGGCAAGCGCCGCGAGCAGCAGCACGCGGTTCGAAATGCTTTTCGAGCCGGGCAGGCGCACGGTGCCCGAGGCGCTGGAGTACGGGCCGAGATCGAGATAGTCCATGGGAATCGTCCTGTTATTTCTTGACCGGTTCGGCAGCGGGCGTACCGCCGCGCTCCTGCCATGCCTTGCGCGCAGCGCGCGAGCGCGTGAACACCGCTTCGAGCGCCGCGCCGTCGCCGGCGTCGATCGCCGCGCGCAGCCGCGTGAGCACACGCGTGTAGCCATCGAGTTCGTCGAGCAGCGCCGCGCGGTTCGCGACGCACACGTCGCGCCACATCTCCGGGCTCGACGCCGCGATGCGCGTGAAATCGCGGAAGCCGCCCGCCGCGTACGAAAATTTCAGTTCCGCGTCGGCCTCGCCGAGAATCTGCTCGACGAGCGCGAACGACAGCACGTGCGGCAGATGGCTGATCGACGCAAATACGCGATCGTGCTGCTCCGTGCTCATCGTGCGCACGTCGGCGCCGGTCGCACGCCACATCGCGTCGATTCGCGCGACCGATTCTGGGGCGTTCTCCGGCAGCGGGCACAGCACGACGTTGCGGCCGACGTACAGATCCGGCAATGCGGCCTCGACGCCGCTCGACTCACGGCCGGCGATCGGATGCCCCGGCACGAACTGCGCGATCCGCGCGCCGAGCGCTTCACGCGCGGCCGCGACGACATCGGACTTGGTGCTGCCCGCATCGGTGACGATCGTCGCCGCTTCAAGCCACGGCGCGATGCGCGCGAGCAACGGGCCCGTCTGCGCGACAGGCGCCGCCAGCAGCACCAGATCGGCGCCAGTCAGCGCGTCGCGCAATTGCGCGTCGTCGTCGAGCGCTGCCGCGCGGTCGATCACGCCGAGTGCGAGCGCACGCTCGACCGAAGCACGCGAACGGCCCACGCCGACAACCTCGCCGGCGCCGCCCGGCGCGCGCTCGCGCAGCGCGCGGGCCAGCGATCCGCCGATCAGGCCGACGCCGAAGATGACCAGTTTGTTGAATGCAAAGCCTGACACGACAAGAGCCAAGTTACGCGCACAGGACGACACCCCGCACGCGGAATTCCAGATTCCGGGCCACGGGCCCGCATCCGGCGCAACCTGCGCCGGATACCGCCCGAACCCGCCTTCGGCAGCACCGATTGGCCTGCCCTGCCCGCGTGGCCCCCACGCCTGCGCAAACAGGCGACGGGCCGCCACGCATCAGCGTGCGCGCGGATACGAACCGAGTATCTTCAGGAACGCGGCCTTCTGGCCGAGTTCCGCGAGCGCGGCCGCAACCGATGCATCGTCCCGGTGCCCTTCGATGTCGATGTAGAAGTAGTACTCCCACGTGCCGACGCGCGCCGGACGCGACTCGAAGCGCGTCATCGACACGCCGTGCCGCGCGAGCGGCTCGAGCAGCTTGAACACGGCGCCCGGTTCGTTCTTCACCGACACGATCAGCGACGTCTGGTCGTGACCGCTCTGCCCGGCCGGCTGCTTGCCGACGATCACGAAGCGCGTGCGGTTGTGCGGATCGTCCTGGATCAGCGAAAACGCGATCTGCAAGCCGTAGTGTGCGGCCGCGCGGTCGCCCGCGATCGCCGCGACGGTCGGATCGGCCGCCGCGAGACGCGCAGCCTCCGCGTTGCTCGCCACCGCCTGCCGCTCGAGCTGCGGCGCATTCGCCGCGAGCCACTGCTGGCATTGCGCAAGCGCCTGCGCGTGTGCGCAGACGCGCTTCACGCCGTCGAGCGTGCCGCTCTGCGTCAGCAGGTTGTGATGGATCGGCAGCGCGAGTTCGCCGCTGATCAGCAGTTGCGTCTGCAGCAGCAGGTCGAGCGTGCGCGACACGGCGCCTTCGGTCGAATTTTCGACCGGCGCGATACCGAACGCGGACGCACCGGCCTCGACCGAGCGGAACACCTCGTCGATCGACGGGCACGGCAGCCCTTCGATCGACTGGCCGAAATACTCGAGCATCGCTTGCTCGCTATACGTGCCGACCGGCCCGAGGAACGCAACGTGGATCGTCTGCTCGAGCGCGCGGCTCGCGGCCATGATCTCGCGCCAGATGGCGCTGATGTGCTCGCTCGCGAGCGGCCCCGCGCTCATGTCCTGCAGCCGGGCGATCACTTGCAGCTCGCGCTCCGGCCGAAACACCGGCGCGTTGAAATGCTTCTTGACCTCGCCCACCTCCAGCGCCACCGCGGCACGCTGGTTCAGGAGCGCGATCAGCTGCGCGTCGATCGCATCGATGCGATCGCGCAACGGTTTCAGGCGGGAATTCAGTTCGTCGTCCATGCGTTTTGCCGTGCTGTTTGAACAGCGCCGCCGTCAGGCGCCGCGCTGCTCGAAGTCCTTCATGTACTCGACGAGCGCTTTCACGCCCTCGAGCGGCACCGCGTTGTAGATCGACGCCCGCATACCGCCGACGGACTTGTGGCCCTTCAGCTGCAGCAGCCCGCGCGCCTTTGCGCCGGCAAGGAAGTCTTCGTTGCGCGTTTCGTCGGCCAGGAAAAACGGCACGTTCATCCGCGAACGTGCTGCCGGCTCGACCTTGTTCAGATAGAAACTGCTCGCGTCGATCGTGTCGTAGAGCAGCTTCGCCTTTTCGATATTGCGGGCCTCGATCGCTTCGAGGCCACCCTGCCGCTTCAGCCACTGGAACACCAGGCCCGCGATGTAGATCGCGTAGGTGGGCGGCGTGTTGTACAGCGAGTTGTTCGCGGCGATGGTCTTCCATTCGAACGCGGACGGGCAGATCGACAGCGCGCGGTCGAGCAGATCCTCGCGTACGATCACGAGCGTCACGCCGGCCATCCCGATGTTCTTCTGCGCGCCGCCGAACAGCACGCCATACTTCGCGACGTCCATCGGACGCGACAGGATGTGCGACGAGACATCCGCGACCAGCGGCACGTCGCCGAGATCGGGAATCTCGAACGTCTCGACGCCGTCGATCGTCTCGTTGGTACACAGATGCACGTAGGCCGGATCATCCGACAGCTGCCATTCGGCGCGCGCGGGTGCGCGCGTGAAGCCGTCTTCCGTCTTGCCGGTGGCGGCGAGATGCGGCGTGCCGTATTTCTTCGCTTCGGTGAACGATTTCTGCGACCACGAGCCCGTGACGACGAAGTCGGCCGTCTTGCGCGACCCGAGCAGGTTCATCGGCACGATCGCGTTTTCCGCGATACCGCCGCCCTGCAGGAACAGGATCCGGTGACTGGCCGGCACGCCGAGCAGGTCGCGCAGGTCGGTCAGCGCGGCCTCGTGGATCGACATGAATTCCTTGCCGCGATGGCTCATTTCCATCACGCTCATGCCGCTGCCATGCCAGTCGAGCATTTCGTCGGCAGCTTGCCGCAGCACTTCCTCGGGCATCGCCGCAGGGCCGGCGGAGAAATTAAAGACGCGCATCGTGAAAACCTCGGAGGGACGCGACCGGCTCGCCGCCGGCAGAACGCGCCAGAAAAGGAATGGCCGCTTGCGCTCGCGCGCAAACGGCCATTATCGCACTGTCGTCAGGCTCCCGCCAAACCCGGCCGAACGGCCGGGGGCGTGCCCGGACGGCTTTACTTGCCCGGCTTGACTGCTGCGACTTCCTTGTCAGCCTGCGTGCGCGTTGCCTGGATAGCTTGCGGCATGTACTTCTGCATCAGGCCGTTGACCACGTCGCGACCGACCTGATCCTGAACCTGGATGAACTTGCGGCCCGTCGGGCTCTTGTAGAACGTCGTCAGATCCTTGATCTCCGACGTGCTGTAGTACTTCGCGTAGGCGTCGTACTGAGCCGACATCGCATCGTTCTGGAACTGTTGCGTACCGAACACCTTGCCTGCGCCGTCGACCAGCTTCGGCACCGCGTTCTTCTGCAGCGTCGGAACGGCAGCCTGCTTCTGCTTGTCGTTCAGCGTCTTGTTTTCCGACAGCGCGTCCGACAGGATCGCCGGAACGAGTTGCTTGGCCTGCATTTCGGCGCTGTTGCCGATTGCCGACACGAGCTTCGGCGCGTCGATCGCGTCGAGCAGATCCTTGATCGCGGCCTTCTTGTCGGCGTCGATCGGCGCAGCTGCTGCCGGAGCTGCCGGTGCGGAATTCGACAGCGCTTGCGCCATCGCGAACGTCGGCACCAGTGCAGCCAGCAGAACCAGTTGCTTGAATTGCTTTTGCATCATCACTCCCTTTTGGAAATATGAATGGTTGCTCGCCGGCCGCGGCGCTTCGCGCCTGCGGCGGCTAGAGTCTCATCCGTTCTTCAGGCTTCGCCGTCCGACGCCTCGTCGGCTTCGCCCTCTCCCTCTTCGGCCTCCGCGATCTGCTGCAGGCCAGAGAGCTTGGTACCCTCATCGAGACTGATGAGTGTAACACCTTGCGTGGCGCGCCCCATCTCGCGAATCTCCGAGACACGGGTGCGAATCAACACGCCGGCCGTCGTGATCAGCATGATCTGATCTTCGGCATCGACGAGCGTTGCAGCCACGACCTTGCCGTTACGCTCGGACGTCTGGATCGCGATCATACCCTTCGTGCCGCGGCCGTGACGCGTGTACTCGGTGATCGGCGTGCGCTTGCCGTAGCCGTTCTCGGTCGCGGTGAGCACCGTCTGCTCCTCGCTGCCGGCGACCAGCATCGCGATGACCTGCTGACCATCCTCGAGCTGCATACCGCGCACGCCGCGCGCCTCGCGCCCCATCGGACGCACGTCGTTTTCGTCGAAGCGCACGGCCTTGCCGGAGTCGGAGAACAGCATCACGTCGTGCGCGCCGTCGGTGATCGACGCACCGATCAGGAAGTCGCCTTCGTCGAGGCCGACCGCGATGATGCCCTTCTTCATCGGACGGCTGAATGCCTCGAGCGGCGTCTTCTTCACGGTGCCGAGCGACGTTGCCATGAAGATGAACTTGTCGGCCGAGAATTCCTTGACCGGCAGCACGACGTTGATCTTCTCGCCTTCCTGCAGCGGGAACATGTTGACGATCGGGCGGCCGCGCGAGTTGCGCGAGCCCTGCGGCACTTCATACACCTTGACCCAGTACACGCGGCCGCGGTTCGAGAAGCACAGGATGTAATCGTGCGTATTCGCGATGAACAGCGTCTCGATCCAGTCGTCTTCCTTCATCTGCGTCGCCTGCTTGCCGCGACCGCCACGCTTCTGCGCCCGGTACTCGGACAACGGCTGCGACTTCACGTAGCCCGCATGCGACATCGTGACGACCATGTCCTGCGGCGTGATCAGATCTTCGGTGTTCAGCTCGGTCGCGTTCAGCTCGATCTTCGAGCGGCGCGCATCGCCGAACTCGGCCTTCACCGAGGTCAGCTCCTCGCCGATCATCGTCGTGATCCGCTCGGGGCGCGCGAGGATGTCCAGCAGGTCGGCGATCTGCGCCATCACTTCGCGGTACTCGCCGATGATCTTGTCCTGCTCGAGGCCGGTCAGGCGCTGCAGACGCATCTGCAGGATTTCCTGGGCCTGCGTGTCGGACAGGCGGTACAGCCCGTCGACCTGCATGCCGAACGCCGGGTTCAGGCCTTCCGGACGGTACGCGGAACGGCCGCCGGCCGCCGCGTTCTCGCTCTCGGCACGTGTGAGCATATCGCGCACGAGCGACGAATCCCACGGCTTCGCCATCAACTCCGCCTTCGCGATCGGCGGCGTCGGCGCGGCCTTGATGATCGCGATGAACTCGTCGATGTTCGCGAGCGCGACCGCGAGACCCTCGAGCACGTGGCCGCGTTCGCGGGCCTTGCGCAGTTCGTAGATCGTGCGGCGCGTCAGCACTTCGCGTCGATGCGACAGGAAGCACTGCAGGATTTCCTTCAGGTTCAGCAACTTCGGCTGGCCGTCGACGAGCGCGACCATGTTCATGCCGAACGTATCCTGGAGCTGCGTCGCCTTGTACAGGTTGTTCAGCACCACTTCCGGCACTTCACCGCGCTTGAGCTCGATCACGACACGCATGCCGCTCTTGTCGGACTCGTCGCGGATGTCGGAGATGCCCTCGAGCTTCTTCTCGTTGACGAGCTCGGCGATCCGCTCGAGCAGCGAGCGCTTGTTCACCTGGTACGGCAGCTCGTCGACGATGATCGCCATCCGCTGGCCGCGGTCGATCTCCTCGAAGTGCGTGGCCGCGCGCATCACGACACGGCCGCGCCCGGTGCGATAGCCGTCGCGCACGCCGGCGACGCCGTAGATGATGCCGGCCGTCGGGAAATCCGGCGCCGGGATGATCTCGATCAGCTCGTCGATCGTCGCTTCCGGGTTGCCCAGCAGGTGCTGGCACGCGTCGACGACTTCGTTCAGGTTGTGCGGGGGGATGTTGGTCGCCATGCCGACCGCAATACCCGACGAGCCGTTGATCAGCAGGTTCGGGATGCGCGACGGCAGGACCGACGGCTGCATTTCGTTGCCGTCGTAGTTCGGCTCGAAATCGACCGTTTCCTTGTCGATGTCGGCGAGCAGCTCGTGACCGATCTTCGCCATGCGAATTTCGGTGTAACGCATCGCCGCGGCATTGTCGCCGTCGATCGAGCCGAAGTTGCCCTGCCCGTCGATCAGCATGTAGCGCAGCGAGAAGTCCTGCGCCATCCGCACGATCGTGTCGTAGACCGCGGTATCGCCGTGAGGGTGGTACTTACCGATCACGTCACCGACGATACGCGCCGACTTCTTGTACGCGCGGTTCCAGTCGTTGTTCAGTTCGTGCATCGCGAACAACACGCGCCGGTGCACGGGTTTCAGGCCATCGCGGACATCCGGGAGGGCACGTCCGACGATCACGCTCATCGCGTAATCGAGATACGAACGGCGCATTTCCTCTTCTAGGGAGGTGGGCAGGGTCTCTTTGGCGAATTGATCCATGTATCCGTATCGTTTCGGAGCGAAGACGGCGAACGCCTTTCGCGTGGGCGCTGCATGCGCAACGCAACGCGAGATTCTAACATGCGCCCATCAGCCGCCAATTCGCCCCCTCTATATATGAATAGCAAAAATCGCGGCGTCGGCGAATCGACCGCGATTGCACATCGCAATCCTCCCCGACTCGGCATCACAGACGATTGCCGCATCACGTGTTCTTCGCGCACGAGTAAACAACTGCATTCATCGGCGCAATTTCACCGCCACACTCTTGACAATTTCTAAAAGTTACGGCAGGCCAGTGTTGCGCATGCACCACAAAGTTGAAGCGATCTTGGGGTGGGGAGGATTTTTTTTCGTAGGAAGGGAACGATATGGCAAAATGCCAACGCACTGAAAGTTAGACGCTGCTCGAAGTCTACACAGAGGCGGCGCCGCGTTTTTTGTGCCGCACCAATGTTATACTTCGAGCAATGTATGACTTGTCACCGTCAACAGGCTCGCAGTAAACCTGCGGTAATCTCAATTTCGAGAGGAGAAATATGAATAAACTTTCAAAGCTCGCGTTCATTGCAGCTACCGCAGTTATGGCTGCATCCGCTTCGGCACAGTCGGTGCCGGCGTCGCGCCAAGCCGTCAATGACAACTGGGTCAACGGCACGGGCGAATGGGTGTGGATGAACGGCACGAACGAGCTCTGCTGGCGCGATGCGTTCTGGACGCCGGCCACCGCCAACGCGAAGTGCGATGGCGCACTGGTCGCCCAGGCACCGGCACCGGCTCCGGTCGCTCCGGTCGCTCCGGCCATCACGAGCCAGAAGATCACGTATCAAGCTGACGCACTGTTCGACTTCGACAAGGCAACGCTCAAGCCGCTGGGCAAGCAAAAGCTGGACGAACTGTCGTCGAAGATCCAGGGCATGAACACGGAAGTGGTCGTCGCAACGGGCTACACGGACCGCATCGGTTCGGACAAGTACAACGACCGTCTGTCGCTGCGCCGTGCGCAAGCCGTGAAGTCGTATCTGGTCAGCAAGGGTGTGCCGGCCAACAAGATCTACACGGAAGGCAAGGGCAAGCGCAACCCGGTTACGACTGGCTGCAACCAGAAGAACCGCAAGCAACTCATCGCCTGCCTCGCACCGGACCGCCGCGTGGAAGTCGAAGTGGTTGGTACGCAAGAAGTCCAGAAGACGACCGTTCCGGCAAACTAAGCCGCGGTTTTCGACTGCTTCAAAGCCCCGCTCCGGCGGGGCTTTTTCTTTGACGCTCGCCCAAGGCGCTCGCCGCTTCGCCGCTCGTCCGCTTCTTATATACTCGGGGCTGACGAATCGCAGTACCGCCCTCCTTCCGTAGCCCGTTTGCCGACATGACCAACGCCGATCCGCACGAACTCCAGAAATTCAGCGACCTCGCCCATCGGTGGTGGGATCCGAATGCCGAATTCAAGCCGCTGCACGACCTGAACCCGGTCCGGCTCGGCTGGATCGATGCGCATGCGCACCTCGCCGGCAAGCGCGCACTCGACATCGGCTGCGGCGGCGGCATCCTGTCCGAATCGATGGCCGGACTCGGCGCGCAGGTGAAAGGCATCGACCTGTCGACCGAAGCACTCGGCGTCGCCGACCTGCACAGTCTCGAAAGCGGCATCTCGGTCGATTACGAGGCCATCGCGGCCGAAGCGATTGCCGCGCGCGAACCGGGCACCTACGATGTCGTCACGTGCATGGAAATGCTCGAGCACGTGCCGTCGCCCGGCGATATCGTCGCCGCCTGCGCGACGCTCGTGAAGCCGGGTGGCTGGGTGTTCTTCTCGACGCTGAACCGCAACCTGAAGGCATACCTGTTCGCCGTGATCGGCGCGGAGTACATCGCACAGATGCTGCCGAAGGGCACGCACGACTACGCGCGCTTCATCCGTCCTTCGGAACTGGCCAGCTTCGTGCGGGCAACGGATCTGCACATCGTGGAGATCAAGGGCATCACGTATCACCCGATCGGCAAGCGCTTCGCGCTGTCGAACGACGCCGACATCAACTACCTCGTCGCGTGCCGTCGCGGCGCGTGACCTTCCAACCGGCATGACGACTCCCCTCTCGACCGCGCGGGCGGCACTCGACGAACCGCGCCTGCTGCACTGCGATGCCGTGCTGTTCGACCTGGACGGCACGCTCGCCGACACGGCCCCCGATCTCGCGGCCGCCGTCAACAAGATGCAACGCGTGCGCGACCTGCCCGAGACACCGCTCGACGTGTTGCGGCCGCTCGCCTCGGCCGGCGCGCGCGGCCTGCTCGGCGGCGCGTTCGGCATCGATCCGCACACGCCCGGTTATGAAGCGATGCGCGACGAGTTCCTGGCCAACTACGCGACGGATCTATGCGTGCATACGACGCTGTTCCCCGGCATCGACGACGTGCTCGACGAACTCGACGCGCGCGGCGTGCGCTGGGGCATCGTCACGAACAAGGCCATGCGGCTCACGGCGCCGCTCGTCGACCTGCTCGGCCTCGCGCGGCGCGCCGCCTGCGTCGTCGGGGGCGACACAACGCCGCACCCGAAGCCGCACCCGGCCCCGCTGCTGCATGCGGCCGACCAGCTGACGCTCGCGCCTGCGCGCATCGTCTACGTCGGCGACGACCTGCGCGACATTCAAGCCGGCAGCGCCGCCGGCATGGCGACAGTCGCGGCGGCGTACGGCTATTGCGGGGATGGCGCCGCGCCGGCCGACTGGCAAGCGCAGCATCTCGTCGACACGACGCTGCAACTGCGCGAACTGCTGCGCGATGTTGGGCTATAATGATCGATCTTATCCGCGGGGGCGACCTGGTTTCGACAGGGGTTGTGAAGCGGCTAGGGCATGTCGAGGACCCGTCACCTCGTTAATCAATGGGAAAATCGTAACTGCAAACGACGATACGTTCGCACTGGCAGCCTAACGGCCGCCGTCCTCTGCCTAGTTCACTGACGGGCTAGTGTCGCAAGACCGGTAGCAATACCGCCAGAGGTCATTTACGTCAGTTAAGCCTTGTCGGCGTCGCGACGCCAAGGTCGAAAACCTAGCGAATCGCCGTAGTGCAGCGTGTTCGTCCGCGTCGCTGCGGTTAAATCAAATGACTGAACTAAACATGTAGAACTAGTCGTGGAGCGCTTCTGGACGCGGGTTCGATTCCCGCCGCCTCCACCATATTCCGCGCTCGCCGCACGAACCCCGCATGACGCAAGTCTGCGGGGTTTTTTGTTGCCGGCGAAGCGCACTCGCCCACTCCTTCCGAAAAAGCGCCCAGCCACGGGTGGGCCGGGCGGAATGCCACCGGACTTCCGGCGACAGGAGGTGGCGGATAGCCTGCCGTGCCCGCGCACTCATCGATCGCGCCAGGCAGCGGCCCGCCCGGGTGCTGCGGCTCCAGGCGCGACGCGTCGTCGCACCCGGCATTCACGCACACCGGGCAATACGCGGTTCAGCTGCCGCGATACAGCGACTTCATTTCTTCAGCGGTGGCCGGACGCACGCCCATCGCACGCGAGCCCGACGCCGATGCGCCCTGTGCCTGTGCGCCGTAACCGCTGGCGTCGGCGCCTTGTGCTTGCGCCAGCGCAGCGCGCTGCTGCTCTGCAACACGCGCCGTGGCAGCCTGGATCGCTTCCGGGTAGTGCGGATCTTCACCGCGAGCGGAGTTGTAACCAGCCTGCTGCAGCTGGACCAGTTCGGCACGAACCTGCGCGCGGGTGATCGTCGAACCCGACTGGGCAAACGACACGACCGGGGCAACGAGAGCGGCAGCAATGACAACAGCTTGAACGAGCGACTTCATGATGACCTACCTCCAGATTTGTCTGTGTTCGCGGTGAACACCTTGTTCATCGCTGACAATCCGAAGTTTATGTAGGCGGATGCTTAAGAATAAGGCAGGTTTCTGGAAGACATTCTTCCTGATTTACGGGTTAACCCTAAATCATCCGCCGGGCCGGCAATGCACATCCCCTTCATCGTCCGGCATCGAATCGAATGACGATTCGACGGAAAGCAAAAGCCCCGCGAAGCAGCAAACGCTTCGCGGGGCTCGGACAAAGCCGGAATCGCACGGTAATCCGGTTGTCGCCGGTCAGCCAGGTCGACATGCGCGCGCAACATCCGCCGATCGAATCGGTGCTGCGGGCGGGCCCTCGTTCGGACGCGCCCGTGAGCCCGGTTACCGGCTATCCATCGGACACTTCAGATTGCAGCCATTGGGATCACCCAGGTCACCCTTGCGGCGCAAGGCCGACTTCTTGCCGCTCTGGTATTTCTGCGACGGCGCGGACGCTGCGAACGGCATCTGCGGATGCTCGTTCAGGCGAAACTGTTCGCTCAGGATACCGCCAGGCACACCGGGCGAATTCTGCGCGAGCGCAAACGGCGAAACAGCGGCCAGCAGCCCCGCGGTCAACACTGCCGCGGTGAGGGGAACGGAAAATTTCATGGCGGGATGACGCTTGAACGGCGTACTTGTTGGAACGTTGGTCAAGCGGCAAGCGTAGCGCAAATCCCCTGCTGCTGCATCGCGGTTCGATCGCGTCCGCGTTACCGGGAATTGCCCGCCGGCACGCTCGCGCCGTCGCCGCCGGCCAGCCCCGACGCGATGCTCGTCAGCGTTCCACACGCAGCCGGATCGTAGCCGTCGAGATGCGCGACGCGCTCGACGAAGCGCGTGTCGCGCAGCAGCGCCAGCACGCCGGCGAGCGGTCGCGCATCGAGCCGCGCGCGCTCACATGCGAAGTAATAGTCTTCGTCGACGACCGGGATGAAATCGAGCCCGAAATGACGGGCGGCCGGCTCGACGCCGAAGCCGAGATCGGCCATCCCGCTCGCGACGAACGCCGCGATCGCCGAGTGCGTGAGCTCGGCCGACGCGTAGCCGTCGATGCGCTCGGGATCGATGCCGATCGCGCGCAATGCGAGATCCAGCAACATGCGCGTGCCCGACCCCGGCTGGCGGTTGACGAAGCGGATGTCATTGCGCGCGAGATCCGCGAGCCCGCGAACCTGCTTCGGGTTGCCGCGCGGAATGAACAGCCCCTGCTGGCGCCGTGTCAGGTGGATCAGCACATGGCGCGTGTCGTCGAGCCACGGCCGGTAGATCTGCGCGCACTGCGCGCGAAACGCGCCGCGCGGCAGATGGAAGCCGGCCAGGTCGCACTCGCCGCGGGCAAGCGCCTGCACGGCCTCGACGCTCTCGCGATACTTGATGTCGACAGCCGCCTGCGCATCGACCAGCGCGGAGACGAGCGTCGCGACCGCGTAGCCGTGCGACGCATGGATACGCACGGCGCCGTCGCGCTGCGCGAGCCGCCGGTTCAGGTCGCTCGCCACTTCGGCGGCCAGCGTGCGCAGGTTCCCGTCGAGCCGGCTGCGCGCGAGGCGCTGCGCATCGACGACGGCCTGCCCGAGCGCCGACAGCGTCGAGCCCTTGCCGCGCGCGGTTTCGATCAGCTCCCCGCCGATGCACGCCTCCAGCGCGCGCAGCATGCCCCATGCGTGCCGGTAGGACAGCCCTTTCGCTTGCGCGGCCTGCGCAATGCTGCCCGTGTCGGCCACGAGTTCGAGCAACGGCGCGACATCCGACAGGCTGGCCGCACGGCCTTCCGTGTCGCGTACGGTCAGATACGCGTCGCATTCGATCCGAATCAATTATGCACTCCGATTTCCTATTGCGACCGCCAAATCTTCCGCTTATCGTTGTTCAAAATCAATCAGAACGAAGTTTCGATGTGCACTATATGAATCTTGAGCACATATGAGACTTTGGAGGAGCACAACTGATGTCCCCGAATTCCCAAGCGCCCGACGCGCTCGTCGAGCGCCATGCACGCGCCGGCCGGTCGCTCGTGGCGATCCTGCACGCGATCCAGGACGACGCGGGTTACGTGCCGCCAGGCTGCGTCGCGCCGCTCGCCCGCACACTCAACCTGTCGCGCGCGGAAGTGCACGGCGTCCTGACCTACTACCACCACTTCCGCACCGCGCCGCCCGCCCGCGTGACGATCCAGATGTGCCGCGCCGAAGCGTGCCGCAGCATGGGCTGCGAAGCGCTGGCCGCGCATGCGGAAGCCCGCACGGGTTGCCGGTTCGACACGGCGCACGGCGATGCCGCCGATGCGCATGCCCCCGGTGACGTCGCACTCGAATCGGTCTACTGCCTCGGACTGTGTGCGCAGTCGCCGTCGCTGACGGTCAATGGCGTGCTGCATGCCAAGGTCACGCCGGAAAAATTCGACGCGCTGCTTGCCGACGCCGTCGCCCACACCCCGGAGGCCGCATGACGACCCGCGTCTACGTCCCGCGCGATTCGTCCGCGCTGGCGCTCGGCGCCGACGCGCTCGCCGCCGCGATCGAGGCGGAAGCCGAACGCCGCGGCATCACCATCGAACTGGTCCGCAACGGTTCGCGCGGGCTGCTGTGGCTCGAGCCGCTCGTCGAGGTCGGCACGGCCGCCGGCCGCGTCGGCTATGCGAACCTGTCGGCCGCCGACGTGCCGGCCCTGTTCGACGCAAACTGGCTCGAAGGCGGCACGCATCCGAGCGGCGTCGGCCTCGTCGACGCACTGCCCTATCTCGCGCGCCAGCAACGCCTCACGTTCGCCCGCATCGGCCTGACCGACCCCCTGTCGATCGACGACTACCTGCGATACGAAGGGCTCGCCGGCCTGAAGAACGCGCTCGCGCTCGACGGCGATGCCGCGTGCGAAACACTGATCGAATCGGGGCTGCGCGGCCGCGGCGGTGCAGCGTTCCCGGCCGGCATCAAGTGGCGCACGGTCCGGCAAGCACGCGCCACGCAGAAATACATCGTCTGCAATGCGGACGAAGGCGATTCGGGTACCTTCTCCGACCGCCTGATCATGGAATGCGATCCGTACTGCCTGATCGAAGGGATGATCATCGCGGGCGTCGCGACCGGCGCGACGGTCGGCTACATCTACGTGCGCAGCGAATACCCGCACGCGATCGCCACGCTCGAAGCCGCGATCGTCCGCGCACGCGAAGCCGGCTGGCTCGGCGAGCACGTGCTCGGCTCCGCGCACGCGTTCGAGCTGCACGTCGCGAAAGGCGCGGGCTCGTACGTGTGCGGCGAGGAAACGGCACTGCTCGAATCGCTCGAAGGCAAGCGCGGCGTCGTGCGCGCGAAACCGCCGCTGCCCGCGCTCGCCGGCCTGTACGGCCAGCCGACCGTCATCAACAACGTGATCACGCTCGCGACCGCGCCCGTGATCTTCGCGCGCGGCGCCGCGTTCTATCGCGATTACGGGATGGGCCGCTCACGCGGCACGCTGCCGTTCCAGCTCGCCGGCAACATCCGCCACGGCGGCCTCGTCGAACTCGCGTTCGGGGTCACGCTGCGCGAGCTGCTGTTCGACTTCGGCGGCGGCACGGCCAGCGGCCGGCCCGCACGTGCCGCGCAGGTCGGCGGCCCGCTCGGCACCTACCTGCCCGACCAGCAGTGGGACGTGCCGCTCGACTACGAAGCGTATACGGCGATTGGCGCGGTGGTCGGCCACGGCGGCATCGTGCTGCACGACGACACGTCGAACCTCGCCGAGCTCGCCGAATACGCGATGAAGTTCTGTGCGATCGAGTCGTGCGGCAAGTGCACGCCGTGCCGGATCGGTTCGACGCGCGGCGTCGAGACCATCGCACGCATTCGCCACGGCGATACGTCGGAGCGCCAGGTCACGCTGCTGCGCGACCTGTGCGACACGATGCTGGCCGGTTCGCTGTGCGCCATGGGCGGCATGACACCCTACCCGGTGCTGTCCGCGCTCGACCATTTCCCCGAAGATTTCGGGCTCGCTGCCGGCAAACATGCCGCGTCGGGTCCGGTCAAGGCTGCGGCCTGACCCAGAAGGAGCCCTGCATGTCCCTCGACACGAACAACGTCCGCCAAGGCGGCTGCGGCTCGGGCCAATGCGCGTGCAAGAGCGCTGCGCAGGCGCGTGCCATCGATCCGTTCGACGATACCGACTACGGCACGCCGCAACGGCATGCCGATACCGACGTCACGCTCGAAATCGACGGCCAGCCGGTCACGGTACCGGCCGGCACGTCGGTGATGCGTGCGGCGATCGAAGCCGGCGTCAACGTCCCGAAGCTCTGCGCGACCGATTCGCTCGAACCGTTCGGCTCGTGCCGGCTGTGCCTCGTCGAGATCGAAGGCCGGCGCGGTTATCCGGCGTCGTGCACGACACCTGCCGAAGCGGGCATGAAGGTGCGCACGCAGTCGGACCGGCTGCAGTCGCTGCGTCGCAACGTGATGGAGCTGTACATCTCCGACCATCCGCTCGATTGTCTCACCTGCCCCGCCAACGGCGACTGCGAGCTGCAGGACATGGCCGGCGTCGTGGGGCTGCGCGAGGTGCGTTACGGCTTCGACGGCGCGAATCACCTGCGCGACAAAAAGGACGAATCGAATCCGTACTTCACGTACGACCCGTCGAAATGCATCGTCTGCAACCGCTGCGTGCGCGCCTGTGAGGAAACGCAGGGCACGTTCGCGCTGACGATCGCCGCACGCGGCTTCGAATCGCGCGTCGCGGCCGGCGAAAGCGAATCGTTCATGGCGTCGGAATGCGTGTCGTGCGGCGCGTGCGTCGCCGCCTGCCCAACCGCCACGCTGCAGGAAAAATCCGTCGTGCAACTCGGGCAGGCCGAACACTCGGTCGTCACGACCTGCGCATACTGCGGCGTCGGCTGCTCGTTCAAGGCCGAGATGAAAGGCACGCAGGTCGTGCGCATGACGCCGCACAAGAACGGCCTCGCGAACGAGGGCCATGCGTGCGTGAAGGGGCGCTTCGCGTGGGGCTATGCGACGCACAAGGACCGCATCACGAAGCCGATGATCCGCGAGAAGATCACCGACCCGTGGCGCGAAGTCAGCTGGGACGAAGCCCTCACCTACGCGGCAACGCAGTTCCGCAAGCTGCAGGACAAGTACGGCCGCGATTCCATCGGCGGCATCACGTCGTCGCGCTGCACGAATGAGGAAACCTACCTCGTGCAGAAGCTGGTGCGCGCTGCGTTCGGCAACAACAACGTCGACACCTGCGCACGCGTGTGCCACTCGCCGACGGGCTATGGCCTCAAGACGACGCTCGGCGAATCGGCTGGCACGCAGACGTTCGCATCGGTCGGCCAGGCCGACGTAATCGTCGTGATGGGCGCTAACCCGACCGACGGCCATCCGGTGTTCGGCTCACGGCTGAAGCGGCGCGTACGTGAAGGCGCGAAGCTGATCGTGATCGACCCGCGCCGCATCGACGTCGTCGACGGCCCGCATGTAAAGGCCACGCACCACCTGCAACTGCGCCCCGGCACCAACGTCGCGATCGTCAACGCGCTCGCGCACGTGATCGTCACCGAAGGGCTCGTCGCCGACGCATTCGTCGCCGAGCGCTGCGACACGCGCGCATTCGAGCAATGGCGCGACTTCGTCTCGCGAGCCGACAACTCGCCCGAGGCGAGCGCCGACGTGACGGGCGTGCCGGCCGAGTTGGTACGCGAAGCCGCGCGCCTCTATGCGACGGGCGGCAATGCCGCGATCTATTACGGCTTGGGCGTGACCGAACACGCGCAGGGCTCGACGACGGTGATGGGCATTGCGAACCTCGCGATGGCGACCGGCAACATCGGCCGCGAAGGCGTCGGCGTCAATCCGCTGCGCGGCCAGAACAACGTGCAGGGCTCATGCGACATGGGCTCGTTTCCGCACGAACTGCCCGGCTACCGGCATATCGGCGACGAAGTCGTGCGCACGCAGTTCGAAGCAGCGTGGTCGGCGAAGCTGCAACCGGAACCGGGGCTGCGCATCCCGAACATGTTCGACGCGGCGCTCGACGGCAGCTTCAAGGGGCTTTACTGCCAGGGCGAGGACATCGTCCAGTCGGACCCGAATACGCAGCACGTCGCGGCCGCGCTGTCGGCAATGGAATGCATCGTCGTGCAGGACATCTTCCTGAACGAGACCGCGAAATACGCGCACGTGCTGCTGCCGGGCTCGTCGTTCCTCGAGAAGGACGGCACGTTCACGAACGCGGAGCGCCGCATCTCGCGCGTGCGCAAGGTAATGCCGCCGCTCGCGGGCTACGCGGACTGGGAAGTCACGCTGATGCTGTCGCGCGCGCTCGGCTACGAGATGGACTATGCGCATCCGTCGGAAATCATGGACGAGATCGCGCGGCTCACGCCGACCTTCTCGGGTGTGTCCTACGCGAAGCTCGACACGCTCGGCAGCATTCAGTGGCCGTGCAACGAGCACGCGCCGGAAGGCACGCCGACGATGCACATCGACGCGTTCGTGCGCGGCAAGGGCAAGTTCGTGATCACGCAGTTCATCGCGTCGCCGGAGAAGGTCACGCAGCGCTATCCGCTGATCCTGACGACGGGCCGCATCCTGTCGCAGTACAACGTCGGCGCGCAGACCCGCCGCACCGAGAACGTGCGGTGGCACGAAGAGGATCGCCTCGAGATTCATCCGCACGACGCGCAGGATCGCGGTATCCACAGCGGCGACTGGGTGGGCATCGAATCGCGTGCGGGGCAGACGGTGCTGCGCGCGCTCGTGACCGAACGCATGCAGCCGGGTGTCGTTTATACGACGTTCCACTTCCCCGAATCGGGCGCGAACGTGATCACGACGGACAGCTCGGACTGGGCGACGAACTGCCCCGAGTACAAGGTGACGGCCGTGCAGGTGCTGCCCGTCGCGCAGCCGTCCGACTGGCAGCAAGCGTATGCGCGCTTCAACGCGGAGCAGCTCGACCTGCTCGAGCGCCGCGCCGCCGCGACCGCCGGCGTGACGACAGGCAAGTGAGGAAGCGATGGACAACGGACACCTGATCGACATGGCCAACCAGATCGGCGCATTCTTCGAATCGATGCCCGATCGAGACGAAGCGCTGACCGGCATCGCCGACCATATCCGGCGCTTCTGGGAACCGCGGATGCGCCGCGCGTTGCTCGCGGCGCTCGACGATCCGTCGAGCGAGGCCGGGCAACGTGCGGCACCGATCGTGCGCGACGCGATCGCCGTTCACCGCGCGTCGCTCGTACCTGCCGCGGCGAGCGCCTGACGGCACCGCTACGCGGACCGCGACATGCCCGCGAACCAGCTTTCGCAATGGCGCAGCAGCGCGTTTGCGTCGGTCGCCGTGCGCCCGCGCGCGGCGACGTAACCATCCGGCCGCAGCAGGTAAAACGACGGCCGCGAGCGGCCGTATTCCTGCGCGAGCCCGGTATCGCCGCCTTCGGCATCGGTGACGCGCCAGACGCGCACCGCATCCGGCATGATCCGGTCGAGCCCCTGCACGAGCGCCTGCGCATCGGCCGGCATCGGCGGCACCGCGCCGGTGTCGGCATTCACCGGCTCTTCCAGCAGCAGCAACGTGAAGCTCGCCGGATCGTGCAGGTCGTATAGCCGCGCCGTTCCGGGCGCCTGACCGAGCGGTCCGTCGAGCACCCGCACGCGCGCGTCGGGGGCCCGCTCGCCTGCGCGCGGCCCGCCATCGAGCACGCGCTCGAGCGTCAGCGGACTCTTCCGGTACTGCACGCCGAGCTCGCTGACCGTGCGCCGCACCGCGTCGCGCATCGGCCCGAACGACGCCAGCACCGGCACGACGTGATCGCGCAGCAGCTTCATCGCGCCACGCTCGGCTTCGACGATCTGCGTGACGAAACCGGTCTGCCGCAACACGTCGCGCTCGATCGGATGACGTTCCGCGTGATACGTGTCGAGCAACCGCTCGGGCGTGCCCGCGCCCAGCACGCGCGCAAGCTTCCAGCCGAGATTGAACGCCTCCTGGATGCCGGTGTTCATGCCCTGCGCGCCGGCCGGGCTGTGGACGTGCGCGGCGTCGCCCGCGAAGAACACGCGGCCGTGACGCAGCCGGTCGACCATCCGGCTGTGCAGATGAAAATACGACGACCACGCGAGATCGCTCGGCGAGATCGACACGCCGACACGGGCACGCACGATCGCGTCGCATTCCGCGAGCGACGGGGTCGGCGCATCGGGCGACGCGTCGCTGCCGGGCGGGCGGTCGGCCACGAGCCGGTAACGTCCGCCGCCCATCGGAAACAGGCCGGCGATGCCTTCGGATGTCGTGAACAGGTGGATCTCTTCGTCCGGCCAGTCGGGTATCGCCGCGAAATCGGCGAGCAGGAAGGTCTGCTCGAACGCATGCCCGGCGAAGCCCAGGCCGAGCAGATGCCTGACCGTGCTGTGCGCGCCGTCGGCGGCGATCAGGTACGACGGCGCGAACGATTCGTCGCGGCCGTCGGCGCAGCGGATCGACACGTCGAGCGACGCACCGCCCGCCTCGCACGCGGTCAGCGTCGCGCCGCGCTCGACCGTCACGCCGAGCCGGGCCAGATGTTCGGCAAGCAGGCGCTCGGTGACGGTCTGGTCGAGAAACAGCAGGTACGGATAGCGCGTTTGCAACGGATCGAAATCGAGCCGCGCAATCACGCGGCCGTCGGCATGCAACTCGGCCGCATGGGCACGATGACCGAGCGCGAGAAACGGCTCGACCGCGCGATGCTGCTCCAGCAGTTCGAGCGTGCGCGCCTGGATGCCGATCGCGCGCGAATGCGGCGCGGGCGCGGCGAGCCGATCGATGATGCGCACCGGCACGCGGGCTCGCGCGAGGCTCATCGCCGCGGCAAGGCCGGTCGGCCCCGCGCCGACGATCAGCACGGGCGGGATATCGGGCAGTGTGTCAGCCATGAGAACCTCGATGACACGCGACCCTGCAAGTCTACGCCGCTCCGCGTGACGGGGCCATATGCCGATCGGCCGACGCGCGGCACCATCGCGCGGTGTGGGAAAATACGCGCTTTCCGCCAGTTTTCGCGTTATGGATTCCGCATTCGACCGGGCGTATGCCGCACACCGCGCGGGCCGCCTCGCCGAGGCCGAGCACGGCTATCGCAACGCGCTCGCCTCCAATCCCGCCGACGCCGACGCGCTGCATCTGTTCGGCGTCCTGCGGCACCAGCAGGGCCAGCATGCCGAGGCGGCCGATCTCGTCGGCCGCGCCGTCGCGCTGCGGCCGGGCGATGCCGCGCTGCAGCTCAATCTCGGCAACGCGCTGAAGGCGCTCGGCCGGCTCGACGAAGCAGTCGACCGCTTTCGCAATGCGCTGACGCTCGCACCCGAATTTCCGCTCGCGCACTACAACCTCGGCAACGCGTATGCGGCGCTGCAGCGCCATGACGACGCGATCGACGCATTCGGCCGCGCGCTGCGGCTCACGCCCGACGATGCCTCGATCCACAACAATCTCGGCAACGCGCTGAACGCGCTCGGCCGCCACGACGACGCGCTCGCCGCGTTCCATCGCGCGCTCGAGCTGCGGCCCGGGCATGCGGGCGCGCACAACAACCTCGCGATGGCGCTGAACGCGATGGGCCGCGCCGACGACGCAATCACGCACTTCCAGGCCGCGATCGCCGCGCAGCCGCGCTTCGTTGCCGCCCATTTCAATCTCGGCAACACGTTCGATGCAGTCGGCCGGCATGCGGAGGCGGCCGCCGCGTTCGAAGCCGCGCTCGCGCTGCATCCGCCGTTTCCGCTCGCGCTGTTCGGGCTCGCGAACGCCCTGAGCGCGCAGGCCCGCCACCGCGACGCGCTGCCCTACTACGAGCGTGCGGTCGGGCTCGATCCGTCGTTCAGCCTGGCCTGGCTGAATCTCGGCAACGCACATCGCGCGCTCGGCGCGCACGAGATGGCGCTGCGCGCCTTCGACCAGGCACTGCGCGTCGCGCCCGATCTCACGCTCGCACGGCTGCACCGCGCGGTCACGCTGCTGACGCTCGGCGACTTCACGCGCGGCCTGCCCACCTACGAAGCGCGCCACGATACGCCCGGCGCGACGCCGCTCGGCGCGCTGCCACGCTGGCAAGGCGAGCCGATTGCGTCGCGCACGCTGCTGATCCGCGCGGAACAGGGCTTCGGCGACACGCTGCAGTTCGTCCGCTTCGTGCCGCTCGCCCGCGCACGCTGCGCGCGTATCGTGCTCGAAGTCCAGCCGGAACTGGTTACGCTGCTGGCGCCGGCCGCGGCGCGCTGGCGCGTGACGCTCGTCGCGCTGGGCGCGGCAAAACAGCCTGCCGCCGATGTCGCGTGCACGCTGATGAGCCTGCCGTTCCTGCTCGGTCTTCAAACGAAGGAGGACATCGTCGCGGGCGCGCGCTACCTCGACGCCCCCGACGGCGCCGGCCGGCGCTTTCGCGGCTCGCTCGGCGGCCAGTCGAAGCGCAAGTTCGGCCTGGCGTGGTCGGGGCGCCGGCAGGCGCAGGAAAACCGTTCGATGCCGTTCGACGCGCTCGCACCGCTGCTCGCGCTGCCGGACATCGACTGGATCGTGCTGCAGCCCGCACTCGACGACGACGAACGCGCGCGCGTCGACGCGCATCCGCGCGTGCATCGGCTCGACGGCCGGCTGAACGACTTTGCCGACACGGCCGCGCTGATCGATCGGCTCGACGGCGTCGTCACGATCGATACGGCGGTCGCGCACCTCGCCGGCGCGCTCGGCAAGCCGCTGTGGGTGATGCTGCCGTTCGCGCCCGACTGGCGCTGGTTCACCGGCGACGACTGCCCGTGGTATCCGCAGGCCAGGCTCGCCCGCCAGCCCGCGCCGGGCGAATGGCACGACGTGGCGGCCGCGGTTGCCGGCATGCTGCGCGAAGCCTGAACGCAGACGAAAAAAGGGAGCGCGCCGCGCTCCCTTTTTCATTGCATGGTGTGCGGCCGGCGCCGCGCGTCATACCGCTGCCGGTCAGGCCGCCTTGTACTGGTTGCGCGCCTCGGCCGTGCGATACAGCACGAGTGTCGCGATCAACCCGCAAATCGCGGCAACGCTCAGCCACAACCCCGGCGCCGCCTTGTTCCCGGTCTGATGAATCAGCAGCGTCGAGATCGCGGGCGTGAAGCCGCCGATCGTCGTCGCCAGGCTGTATGCAAGCGAGAACCCCGCCGTGCGCACGTCGGCCGGCATCACTTCGGTCAGCGCGACGACCATCGCCCCGTTGTACGACGCGTACAGGAACGATAGCCACAGCTCGACCGCGAGCAGCCGCAGGAACGACGGATCGCCGACGAGCCACAGCACGGCCGGGTAAGCCGTCAACAGCGTCAGCACCGTGAACGCGATCAGCACCGGGCGGCGACCGATGCGGTCGGACAACGCACCGGACAGCGGCAGCCACACGAGATTGGAGATCCCCACGCAGACGGTCACGACGAGTGCATCAAGCGACGACAGGTGCAGCACTTCCTTGCCGAACGTCGGCGTATAGGCGGTGATCATGTAGAACGACACCGTCGTCATGATCACCATCCCCATGCCCGCCACCACGACGCCCCAATTGTCGAGCATCGAGCGCATGATCTCGCCCATCGTCGGACGATGACGCTTCGCGAGGAACTCGTCGGTCTCCTTCAGCGAACGACGGATCAGGAACAGGAACGGTACGATCAGGCAGCCGATCAGGAACGGAATGCGCCAGCCCCACGCGGTCATCTCCTCGGCCGGCAGTGCGCGGTTCAGCAGCACGCCGACGAGCGCGGCGAACACGACGGCCACCTGCTGGCTGCCCGACTGCCACGACGTATAGAACCCCTTGTGCCCCTTCGTCGCGATCTCCGACAGGTAGACCGACACGCCGCCGAGTTCGACGCCGGCCGAGAAACCCTGCAGCAGCCGACCGAGCAGCACGAGCACCGGCGCGAGCACGCCGATCGTCGCATAGCCGGGTATCGCGGCCACCGCGAGCGTGCCGATCGCCATCAGCCCGAGCGTCAGGATCAGCCCCTTGCGGCGGCCGTGATGGTCGATGTAAGCGCCGAGCACGATTGCGCCGACCGGCCGCATCAGGAAGCCCGCGCCGAACACCGACAGCGACAGCATCAGCGACGCGAATGCATTGCCGCTCGGAAAGTAGGTTTTCGCGATGGCCGACGCGTAATAGCCGTAGACCATGAAGTCGTACATTTCCAGGAAGTTGCCGCTGACGACCCGGAACACGGTGCGGACTTTCGATTCCTGCGCGATGGCGTGTGACGCTGTGGACATGTTTTTCTCGCTCAGCTCGGATGGCGCGAATCCGCGCCGCATGGATCCGACGACGCACGCGGCGCCGGGCCGGCGCGCACGGGCATCGCTGCCCGCCGGCGGCGCACCGCGCGACGACGCGCGCACCGGCATGGTTCGCGCATCATGCCACGCCAACCCGACATTTGCCTTGTGCCGCCCCTGCCGGTGGGGTCGCGGCGTTCTCCTCGTACGAGTCGTCCCGAAACGACAGCAAAAATCAGATTGATCTGATCGACCGGCCGTCGCCGGCTGACCACAATGTCCCGATTTGCAACCACAGTTCGGCGCCGCACCGGCACGGTTGCCCGTGTCGCATGGCGCATCGCCCTCATGACCCCATCGCCCCTCGTCCCCGTTGCAGGCGCTCTCGCCCGCCCCCGCGTCGCTCCGCTCGATCACGTGCCGTCGTTCGGCCGCGACTGGACCTTTCGCGGCGCCGCCGGTGCGCGGCCCGGCAAGCACTGCCTCGCGACACTGACGACGTCCTGCATCGACGTGGACCGGCCGCACCGCGCATGCCACTGGCAGCCGCTGCCCATCAACGCGTCGGCACCGACGCGTGCCGGGTCGCCGGTGGCACTGCCTGCCACTGCGGACCCGTGCTCCCGCCGTATCGCCGGCGGCTTTCGCGACCGGCGTGCGAAGTACGCGATCGGCTGGAGTATCGGCGCGCTCGGCATCATCGGCTGGCTGATTGCCGCCTATGAACCGATTGCAGGGTTCGGGCCTGCCTACGCGATTCACGCGGCCGGTGGCGTACCGGATCACGCTACGTCATCCGGGGCCGTGCGGGTCGCTGCGGTTCAGCCGCCCACGTCGACGAGCGCGCCTCCGCAGCGCAAGATGGCCGCGCCTGTCGCGACAACGGCCGAGCCGCTGCCGGCCATGCACCAGGTCGCGCGTCCTCCCGCATCGCTTCGTCGGAAGGCAACACCCGGCGTGCCGCCAGCCGCCACTGCCGCATCGCCGCGCTCGGGCAGCAAGCGCATGGCGGCGGTACCGGTCCGAACACCAACCGTGATGCGGATGGCCACGCTGCCGCCGATCCGCGGCAGCACGGTCGACACCCGCGCCCGCGATCGGCTCGCCGCATTGCCGCGTGCAACGGGCGATACGCGCGATACGCTCGATGATCCGCTCACGCTGATCGCGATGGCGAGCGCGCTGCGCGCTACCGAGCCTGTCCGCGCAACGCACGCGCCCGCCACCGGTGCGGACTGGACGGCGCAGCTGTCCCACCGCCGCCTGACCGATACGCCGGACGCATTCGCGCGCTGACGGCCCGGTCATAAAAAAACCCGGCGAAGCCTGCTTCGCCGGGTTTTGCTCGTCTCTGCGTCCGTCTGACGACTCGTTACTTGTGCGCGGGCAGCCCCGTCTCGGTCTGCTTCTCGAGCTGTCGCACCTGCTCCTGCAGATCGCGCAGCTGCATCTGTGCAGCCCGCTTCTCGACCTGCAGCGCCTGCGCCTGCTCCTGCGCCGAGCGCTGCCGCTGCGCGACTTCAGCCTGCTGGCTGCGCGCAACGCTCAAGTCGGCCTGCAACTGCTGCGCACGATTCGCCTGCAGCGCGATCACGCGCTCGAGAAACGCCTTCTGCGCCTCCAGCTCGGTACGGCGGATTTCGATATCGGCGAGTTGTACGGTCTGCTGAACGAAGTTCGCGTACACCATCTCCGCGCGGGTCTTTTCCTGCGACCGGATCACGCGCCACAGATGCTTGTCCTGGAACAGCGCGACGTAGTACGTCATCTCGCGCGGGTCGAACATCAGGCTCGCACCGTAGCTGCCGTTGTACGTCGTGCGCATCTCGACGATCCGGCCGTCGTGCAGCATCTGCGTCAGCTCCGCGACGTTGCCTTGTGCGGAGGCATCCGTGGGAGCCGCGGCGGATGCCGCCGTGTCGCCGCGCAGGCTCGTGACCGCCGGACGCGTACCGGCGGCGGGCGCCGTCGCGTCGGCGGACCAGGCCGCGCCCGCTTGCGCGCAGGCAGCCAGCGCAACGATCCACGTGGCACATCGTGCAGGGGAAAAATTTCGGAAAGCCAACGTCAGACTCCGGCAAACGAATCGGAACTCGCGATTATCGTTCAAAACGAAACGGCCGCATCTCGAATTTGTCGGGATGCGGCCGGCCTTCGTACGACGCGAATCTTGCGGCTTGCTACAGGCGGGTTTCGCGTGCCGCGCGCAGGAATGCATCGAGCAGCGGCGTGCAGTCGAGCAGCTCCGACCCGCCGGCCCGATGGAACTCGGGGTGCCACTGCACGCCGACGACGAACGGCGAACGGCGATGGCGAATGCCTTCGATGATCCCGTCGCCGGCCGACACGGCCTCGATGTTCAGATCGCGGCCGAGATCGCGGATCGCCTGATGGTGGATCGAGTTGACGATCGCTTCGCTGCGCCCCGGGAACATGCTCGCAAGCGTCGACGAATCCGGGAAGCGGATCGCGTGACGATGCTGGTCGTAATGCTCGCTCACGTGCGCATTCGCGGTCGGCACGTCGGTGGCGATGTCCTGGTACAGCGAGCCACCGAACGCGACGTTGATCAGCTGGCAGCCGCGGCACACGCCGAGCACGGGTTTGCCGGACTCGACGAACTCGTGCAGCAGCTCGAGCTCGTACATGTCGCGCACGCGATCGCCCGGCCATTCGGGGCGGGCGTCGGACGCGGCGTAGGTTTGCGGCGATACGTCTGCGCCGCCCTGCAGCAGCAGGCCGTCGAGATGCTTCGCGTAGTCGCGCAGGCGGATGTTGCTCGGATGAATCATGCCCTGATGGCCGACGGTCGGAATCATGAACACGAGCACGTCGCGCGACATCACCCAGTGCGCGATCGATTCCTCGAGGTACTGGAGCGTCTTGCCTCGCAGCCCCTTCGCCCCCGGTTCCGGGTGGAAGATCCGCGCCGACACGCCGATGCGCAGCGTGCGCTGCGTGATGCGCTGGCCGGCACGGTCGAACAGCCGGCGGGCGCGGGCGGCCACGATCCGGCCGAATACCGACCACGGCGTGTCGCTCTGCTTCAGATAGGCCGGCGGCGCATTCTGCGCGCTCGCGGGCGGCGGACGCGGCGTGTCGAAATCAGGCTGCGCGCCGAAACCGGGTGGCGGCGTGCCAGCCTTCGGCGTCGCGGCGGCGGCAGCGCCATCGATGGCGGCGCCTGTCGCCCCGGGCGCGCCCGGCTCGGACGCAGCCGTAACCGGTGACGCACCGTCGGCAGCGACGTTGTGCGCGGCGGCCTGGGCGGCCGGCGCATCGGGCGCTTTCGCCGGATCGGTACGGGGTGAATCGGAAGAAACGGAGGAGGTGCCGGGCAGACCGGCCGGGGAAGGCGTGTTTTCGCTCATGACGATGGTCTGGTACGTCGCTCACGCGTATGGATAAACGAGGATTCATTATGCTTCAGCGCACGATCGAGCGGCAAACCTGCAACATCCTGTCGATATTGTTGCAAGTCGGCGGGAAACTGCGTCGGGGAGCGCCGTCACCCACGCGCCAGCAACGCCGATGCTTCGCGACCGGTACTGGACATCAGTGATATATCACAATAATATCCACGCATCGTCCACGCTTCCCGAGCGCCTGCGCCATGATCGCGCCCCGTCCGGCCGCCGCGCCGCCCCCCGCATGAATGCCCTCGCCGACGTCACCCACGAGCACCCGGCCGCACCGACGGCGAGCCTCGCCGACCGCGCGTATGCGCTGATCCAGCACGACATCATCACGATGCGCCTGAAGCCCGGCGCCGCCCTCAACGAAGCCGATCTCGTCGCCCGCACCGGCATCGGCCGCACGCCGGTGCACCAGGCCGTGCATCGGCTCGTGCTCGAAGGGCTGCTTTCCGTGATGCCGCGCAAGGGATTGATGGTGCAGCCGCTGTCGCTCGACGACATCGTCGCGGTGATCGACGTGCGGCGCATCAACGAAGCGCACTGCGCGGAACTCGCCGCGCGCCATGCAACGCCCGACGATCTCGCGCGCCTCGCCGCGCTGCTCGACGACGGGCAGGCCTGTGTCGACACGCACGACGTCGAAGGCATGATGGCACTCGACCGCGCCTTCCACCAGGCGATCGCCGCGGCCGCGCGCAATGCCGTCCTCGCCGACATCCTGCGCGGGCTGCATGAGCGCTCGCTGCGCTTCTGGTTCGTCACGCTATCCGAACCTCACCATCTCGCCGACGTCCAGCACGAGCATCGCGAACTGTTCGATCGGCTGTCCGCGCGTGACGCCGCCGGCGCGCGCGCGGCCGTTGAAAGTCATATCGATTCGTTCCGCTCCACGCTTCTTCAACATCTTCGCCCCTGAGCCGCCCATGACCACTTTCACGCCCTTCCCCCCGCTCGCCCAGCTCGCCGCCGACCTCGCCGCCCGCCGGACCACGAGCCGCGCGCTCGTCGACACCGCGCTCGACCGGATCGCCGATCCGTCGGGCCAGGGCGCGGTCGTCTTCACCGAAGTCGATGCCGACAACGCGCGCGCGGCCGCCGACGCGCACGACCGGCTGCGCGCCGCGGGCACCGTGCTGTCGCCGCTCGCGGGCATCCCGGTGTCGGTCAAGGACCTGTTCGACGTCGCGGGTCAGGTTGAACGACAGCTGCATCTCGGGCTTGTCGGCCAGAAAGCCGGGGGCGTGCGGCGCGACGTGCTTGCGCCCGAATGCGGCCGGCGCGGACACGATCAGGTGCCCGCTGACCGCGCGGCGC
>NZ_JAAGPH010000357.1:0-880 GCF_017104705.1 Burkholderia sp. Se-20373
TCTGCGGGTGCGCCGTGGTGCCGGTTGGGCGGCACGACGCGCGGCCGGTGCCGCGAGTTGCCGCTCGACGCCGTGGCGTCCGCGTCAGCATGGGCGCTACACGTTCGGCTGAACGCCGCGCGCCGGTTCGTTTTCCTGCTTTGCCGCGTAAACGCCGAATGAGCGGAGTGTGGCGCTCCCGCTCGTGTACGGCCCTTGAGACACCCCCGCCGCGCCGCGGCGAAACGGACGTTTACGCGCTTTCTATACCCTGACGCGATCCTTTGCCGCGATCTTCACGCGAACCTTCATAAGATGGTTGCGTGGAAACGGAAGCCGCACGCGAGATCGCGCGCAGGCAGCCGGCTCGCGTGACCGATGCCGGCTGCTGCTGCGCGAGGCGCGCCGGCAAAAGGAAACCGCCATGTCTCTCGCACCCGTGACAGGCCTGCGCCCCGCGCAGCCGGGCCATCCGCGCACGGCCGTACGCTCGATGTTCGACCCCGCGCTCGTGCGCCCGGCGATCGCCGATTCGTTCCGCAAACTCACGCCGCGCACGCAGTTCCGCAACCCGGTGATGTTCTGCATGTACGTCGGCAGCATCCTGACCACGATCCTGTGGATCGCCGTGCTGTTCGGCCAGGCCGAAGCCCCCGCCGGCTTCATCGTCGCGATCGCGCTGTGGCTGTGGTTCACCGTGCTGTTCGCGAACTTCGCCGAAGGACGCTCGAAAGCGCAGGCCGTATCGCCGCGGACGGTGGCGATCACGACTGCGCGGCGTCACCCGTCGCGGCCGTGTGTATCGCCGCCACCTTTCGCGAGGCGCCAGGCAATCGTGCCGAGCACGCCGACCGCGACGACCAGCGCGCCCCACAGCACGTAGCGGCGCGGGGCATCCGTA
>NZ_JAAGPH010000358.1:0-235 GCF_017104705.1 Burkholderia sp. Se-20373
ATGAGATGAGTCATACGTGAGGAGTGTTGGGATGAGTGGGTTGGGAGAAAGCGCGAGATGATGGAGGGAGGAGGTAGAGTGAGGTATAGCAACAGAAGTGAAGGAGAGAGAGAAAAGTGTGAATGTGAGTGTGGGGAGGAAGGGAGACGGGCGGAGGAAAGGGAAGAATGGAGGAGGGAGATGGCGGTGAGGGGTGACAGATAAAGATGGTGATCGAGAGTTTTTTTTTTTTTAC
>NZ_JAAGPH010000359.1:0-572 GCF_017104705.1 Burkholderia sp. Se-20373
TAAAAGCGAGGCAGACGATGTCGCAGCGGTGCAACTGGGTGAAGACGGAAGCGGATGCGCACTATCACGATACCGAGTGGGGCGTGCCGTCGCACGACGATCGCCACCTGTTCGAAATGCTGATCCTGGAAGGCGCGCAGGCCGGACTGTCGTGGTCGACGATCCTGAACAAGCGCGCGGGCTATCGCGAAGCCTTTGCGGATTTCGACGTCGATGCCGTCGCGCGCTTCACGCCGAAACGCATCGAGAAGCTGCTGGAGAATCCCGGCATCGTGCGCAACCGTGCGAAGGTCGAATCGGCGGTCACCAATGCACGCGCCGTGCAGCGCATCCGCGAAGAGCACGGGTCGCTCGCCGCGTTCCTGTGGTCGTTCGTCGGCGATACGCCGGTCCAGAACGCGTGGCAGTCGTACCGCGACGCGCCCGCGTCGACCGAACAGTCCGACGCGCTCAGCAAGGCGCTGAAGGCGTATGGCTGCAAGTTCGTCGGTTCGACGATCTGCTATGCGCTGATGCAGGCCACCGGCATGGTCAACGATCACGAGGTCGGCTGCCCGTGCCACGGGCAATGC
>NZ_JAAGPH010000360.1:0-916 GCF_017104705.1 Burkholderia sp. Se-20373
TCCGCGCGGCGCGCGGCGATCTGGCCGGCGGACCTGCGCACGGCGGTGGGCGAGCGGCGCACGGTGACGCTCGCGGATCGCACGGTCGTCGTCCTCGATACCGACACGGCGCTCGACGTGCGCTTCGACGATACGGCGCGCGGCCTGCGCCTCTTGCGCGGCACGATCATGGTGACGAGCGGCCACGACGATCGCGTGCCCGCGCGGCCGCTGGTCGTCGCGACGGCACAGGGTGAGTTGCGGCCGCTCGGCACGCGCTTCGCGGTGCGGCAGCGCGACGGCGCGACCCGCATCGAAGTGTTCGCCGGTGCCGTGCGCGTGCAGCCCGTCGATGCGACGGCCGACGCGCGCGTGATCGCGGCCGGAGAGGGCGCGGATTTCACGCGCGACACGATCGACGCGTCGGCGCCGCTCGATGCGTATGCGTCCGCGTGGACGGGCGGCATGCTCGTCGCTTCGCGCATGCGGTTGGCCGACCTCGTCGCCGAGCTCGACCGCTATCGCCGCGGCAGCCTGCGCTGCGATGCGGCCGTGGCCGACCTGCGCGTGTCGGGCACCTATCCGCTCGACGATCCCGCGCGCGTGCTCGACACGTTGAAGGCGACGCTGCCGATCGACGTTCACTACCTGACGCGCTACTGGGCGACGGTCGTGCCGGCCCGTTCGTGAGCCCGTCGAAAAAAATTTCCGCCGACCTGAGCTGTTTCTCGATGTTCGCGTGACATGGGTAATGAAAGCAGCACTGGCCCATCGTCCACCGACCTCCCGATCATGGTTTCCATCCGTCTCACGTATCGGCGCCGTCCGGCGCCTGCCCGACATCTGCCGCGCGCGTCGCGCCCGGCCGCATCCCCCGCGCCGTACGGGAAGAGCGTCGGGTGGGGGAAGAGTGGTGGCCGAGGTGTAGATCTCGGTT
>NZ_JAAGPH010000361.1:0-979 GCF_017104705.1 Burkholderia sp. Se-20373
CTCGATGTGCGCGTTTTCCACCGGCTTACCTGGACGGATGAACTGCAGCTTGACGCCATGTTCGTGCGCCCATGCATCGAGCGCCTTGCTGACGAACTCTGGCCCGTTGTCGACCTGAATCAGATTAGGCTGCCGTCCCCGCTGACGTAGCTGCTCCAGCACGCGCGCGACCCGAACGCCCGTCAGCGAGAAGTCGACCTCGATGTGCGGGCACTCGCGATTCCACGCGTCGATGATGGTCAACATGCGAATACGTCGGCCATGCACCAGCGCGTCAGCGACAAAGTCCATCGCCCAGCTTTCGTCTGCGCCGTTAGGCGTCGGCATCACCACGCGCAGATGACTCGGGCGCTTCTTTCGCCGTTTCAGGCGAAGCGACAGACCTTCTGCGCGGTACAACCGCTCAGTGCGCTTGTGGTTCTGGACCAGGCCCTCCCGGCGCAGCAAGACATGCAGGCGCGGCGAGCCAAACCGTGGTCGCTCCTGTGCCAGCTCGCGCAGCCGCTGCCGCACTTCGTGGTCGACGTCAGGTGGCACTGGCCGTCGGAACGTCCGGCGATTCAGGCCAACGAGCGCGCACGCCCGGCGCTCCGAATAGTCGTGCTGCTCCATCACCTGCTGCACGACTTCCCGGCGCTGCGCGGGCGAACTCACTTTTTTCCGAGAACGTCCTTCAGAACCTGGATGTCCAGCGCCTGGTCCGCCACCAACCGCTTGAGTCGCTGGTTTTCCTCCTCCAACTGCCGCAATCGCCGTGCTTCCGACACATCCATGCCGCCGTAGCGGCTACGCCAGTTATAGAACGTCGCATCCGATATGCCGTGCTTGCGGCACAAGTCTGCGACCTTCATCCCGGCATCGGCTTCCTTCAGCACCCCGATAATCTGCTCTTCGCTGAACCGCGACTTCTTCATGACAAGGTTTCTCCTGCGGCCTTGCCACTAACTTTACAGTGGGATACTTCAGAGGGGGAAGGTCA
>NZ_JAAGPH010000362.1:0-955 GCF_017104705.1 Burkholderia sp. Se-20373
TACGGCGACCACCGCGATCTACCCCTCGGCAAACACCCTTTCCCTACCCGACGCTCTTCCGATCTCGCGAGCGCCTGCAGGCCGCGCTGCTGCGCGATGTAGTCGGGATTGCGTTCGAGCTGGCGCTGCGCGTCGCGCTGGCGATCCAGTTCCGCGACGCGGTCGACGAATTCGGTATCGTCCGGCACGAGCGCGAGGTATGCATGCAGTGCATCGAGATACGCGGGATCGCTGCCGGCCGACTGCAGCACGCGCCGCCACAGCGCCATCGCCTCCGTATGGTCGGCGTCGGCGCGCTTCGCGAGCGCCCAGGCGATCCGGTTCGCCTCCGGCCGCGTCTCGGCGCGCTGGTTCAAAAGCCGCGCGAGCGCCATCGTCGCGCTCGTGTCCTGCGGATCGGCCGCAACCGCACGGCGCAGCGCGGCGATCGCCGGCTCGCGTCCGCCCGGCGCATTCGACACGATCTGGTAATACTCGGCGCCGAGCGCACCCGACGGCGCGCCGTTCGGAAACAGCGCGACGATCCGCCGGGCCGCTTCGTCCGCGCGGCCGCTGCGCGCGAGCAGGCGAATCTGCGCCATCTCGCCGCGCCCGCTCGTCGCGACGCGGTATTCGTCGGCCACCCGCCGCGTGGCGGGCGCATTCGGAGACTGCGCCTGCAGGCGCGCGAGCGACGCCTGCGCACCTTTCGCATCGCCGAGCCGCAGCAGCACGCGCACTTGTTCGGCCAGCAACTCGGGATCGCCCGGCGCGATCAGCAGCCCCTTGCGCAGCGCGTCGCGCGCGAGGTCGTCGCGATGCTTGACGCCCCACATCCGCGCGGTGTCGAGCAGACGCTGCGCGTCGGCGGACGCGGCAGTCGCCGGTGCTGCGGGGTTCGCCATCGTCGCGTGCGCGGCGGTGCCCGGCGCCGCCGCGCACACCGACGACGCGAGCCACGCGAATCCCGCGACGT
>NZ_JAAGPH010000363.1:0-951 GCF_017104705.1 Burkholderia sp. Se-20373
TGGGGGCGTCGATGATCTGTTCCGGAGGGCCGTCACCGGGGCCGTTGGCCGTCATCGCGAAGCGCATGCCGGCCCAGCCGTTGCGCAACTGTGCGCGCGGCGTGAACATCATGTAGCGGTGGAAGCCTGTGCCGAAGTCGAACAGGCGTGCCCACGTTTGCGCGCCGTTCCAGAACACCCAGCTGGCGATGGTGAAGTCCGACACGTCGACCAGCAAATCGTCGGGCAACGCGACATACGCGCCCGAGCCGTTGAGCGAGACCGCGTTGCCGTTGTGCCCCGCCGCCCACGTTGCGCCGTTGAGCGTGCCATTGCGCCTGTTGCCCGAGCTATCGGCGGCCGTGATGCCGCTGCCTTCATCAAACGTGAGGTGCGCGAGCAGCTGCTGCGCCGTGGTCACTTTCACTTCGTTGGAGAGCGCCGATTCGCCCGCAATCGTTTGCGCTGTCACGACGTAAAAATACGTGCCGGCAGCGGCTGGCAGATCCGTATAAGTCAGCAGATCGGTGATCCCGCTCTGGATGGTTTCATATGGCCCGCCGGCAAGGGTGGCGCGCTTCACGTTGTAGCTGACGGCGTTGCTGCTGCCCCACCATGACAGCACCGCCTTGCCCGCGCTCGCGTACCCGGTCAGGCCGGTCGGCGTGGCGGCGGGGGTGCCGGGGTCGAGCGTGCAAGTGAGCGTGCCGTAGCCAAGCTGATCGAAGCCGCCACTGTTCGGGCCGTAGTTGCCGCCGCCACCTTCCGGTGCCACCAGTTCGGCAGCGCGCTTGGTATAGGGCGCCGCCAGACCTTTACGGTTGATGTAATGGTTGGCCACCAATGCCCAGCAGGGCCGCCCCAGCGCGTCGCCTCGCCCACCGGCGGCGAACTGCGTCTGGGTGACGCCGGCGCTGTTCTGGTACGTGACGAAAGGCACCGTGTAGAACGCGCCGTCCGCCTGCTTCAGGT
>NZ_JAAGPH010000364.1:0-951 GCF_017104705.1 Burkholderia sp. Se-20373
ACCTGAAGCAGGCGGACGGCGCGTTCTACACGGTGCCTTTCGTCACGTACCAGAACAGCGCCGGCGTCACCCAGACGCAGTTCGCCGCCGGTGGGCGAGGCGACGCGCTGGGGCGGCCCTGCTGGGCGCTGGTGGCCAACCATTACATCAACCGCAAAGGTCTGGCGGCGCCGTACACCAAGCGCGCTGCCGAGCTTGTGGCGCCGGAAGGCGGCGGCGGCAACTACGGCCCCAACAGTGGCGGATTCGACCAGCTTGGCTACGGCACGCTCACCTGCACGCTCGACCCCGGCACCCCTGCCGCAACGCCGACCGGCCTGACCGGCTACGCCAGCGCGGGCAAGGTGGTGCTGTCGTGGTGGGGCAGCAGCAACGCCGTCAGCTACAACGTCAAGCGCGCCACCATTGCCGGCGGACCGTACAGCACCATCAGGAGCGGTATCACCGATCTGCTGACCTTTAGCGATATGCCCGCCGGTGCCGGCACGTATTTTTATGTCGTGACGGCGCAAACGATTGCGGGCGAATCGGCGCCCTCCAACGAAGTGAAAGTGATCACGGCGCAGCAGCTGCTCGCGCACCTCACGTTTGATGAAGGCAGCGGCGTGACGGCCGCCGATAGCTCGGGCAACGGGCGCAATGGCACGCTCAACGGTGCAACGTGGGCAGCGGGGCGCAGCGGCAACGCGGTTTCGCTCAACGGCTCGGGTGCGTATGTGGCGTTGCCCGACGATCTGCTGGCCGATGTGTCGGACTTCACCATCGCCAGCTGGGTGTTCTGGAACGGCGCGCAAACGTGGGCCCGCCTGTTCGACTTCGGTACGGGCTTCCACCGCTACATGATGTTCACGCCGCGCGCACAGTTGCGCAACGGCTGGGCCGGCATGCGCTTCGCGATGACGGCCAACGGCCCCGGTGACGGCCCTCCGGAACAGATCATCGACGCCCCCA
>NZ_JAAGPH010000365.1:0-854 GCF_017104705.1 Burkholderia sp. Se-20373
TGGCCTGTCGCGATGCGCGTGCCGCGCGGCTTCGCGCGGGCGTTAAGATGCGCGTATTGCGGTGCGCGCGACGCGTGCCGCGCCACCGCTAGCCGACTCCGACTGCATGGACGATCCGACCGATATCCTCATTCCGCTGCTTCCGCCTTTCCTCGCGCTGCTCGGGCAGGCCGCCGATGCGCAGGCGCGCGGCGAGCATGCCGCGCACGATCTGTGGCTCGCCGCCGCCGCGCATCTGCATGCGGTCGACGCCGATGCGCTCGCGCAACTCACCGGCACGCTCGTCTCGCGGCAGCGTACGGCCGATGCGATCGCGCTCGCCGAATGCGCGGCGCGTGTGCAGCCGGGCGCGACCGCGCACTTCAATCACGGTTACGCGCTGCAGATGGCGGGCCGGCACGCGGACGCCGTGGCACCGTATCGCGCGGCGCTGGCGCTCGATGCCGACCGGCCATCGCTGCGCAACAACCTCGCGATCGCGCTGCGGCTGTCGGGTAGCGGCCGCGCGGAGGAAATCGCGCTGCTCGAAGCGGCGGTGCGCTTCGATCCGCGCGACGTGCAGGCGTGGATCAACCTCGTCGTCGCGCGGCTCGCGACACACGACCTGGACGCCGCGCTCGCGTGCGCGGCGCGGCTCGTCGAGCTCGCGCCCGACAACGCGCTCGCGATGAACAACGTCGCGCTGGCGATGAAGGAGGCGCAGCGCTGGGACGACGCCGAGCGCTACGCGGCGCGCGCGTGCGAGCTGGCGCCTGACGACGCGTCGTACCGCTTCAACCTGGCGATCATCCAGCTCGTGCGCGGCAACGTCGCGGCCGGCTGGCGCGGCCACGAAGCGCGCTGGGACGGCGCGG
>NZ_JAAGPH010000366.1:0-931 GCF_017104705.1 Burkholderia sp. Se-20373
GCACCGGCCGCACCGTGCGGCTGGTCGGCCAGCAGGCCGTCGTCGAGCACCTCGCCGATGCTGCCGACCATCGCCTCGGCGCCCGTCACGACCGGGCGGCGGCGCGCGCGCAGCGCGACGCTCGATACGCCCGCGACGAGCAGCCCGCCGCCGAGCGCGAGGCTCGCGATCACGGGCCACGGAATCCCGTAGCCGGGCACGTCGGTGTCGATCAGCATCAGCGCGCCGATCGTGAACGACACGATCCCGCCGAACCCGAGCACGCCGAAGGTCGGCAGAAAGGCCTCGGCGACGAGGCAGCCGAGACCGAGCAGCACGAGGCCGAGGCCCGCATAGCTGATCGGCAGCAACTGCATCGCGAACAGCCCGACCAGCAGGCAGATCGTGCCGGCCACGCCCGGCAGCACGAAGCCGGGGTTCGCGAACTCGAAGAAGAGGCCGTAGATGCCGATCGTCAGCAGGATCAGCGCGACGTTCGGGTCGGCGATGATCGCCAGGAAGCGGCTGCGCCAGTCGGGCTCGACCGCGACGAGCGGCGCATGCGCGGTCGCGAGCCGCACGGTGCCGGCGGTGGTCGTCACGGTGTGGCCGTCGAGCTGCCGGGCGAGATCGGCCGGATCCTGCGCGATCAGGTCGACCACATGCTGCGCGCGCGCCTCGCTCGCCGACAGGCTCACGGCCTCGCGCACCGCGCGCTCGGCCCATTCGGCATTGCGCCCGCGCAGTTGCGCGAGGCCGCGGATATACGCGGAGGCGTCCTGTATCGCCTTGCGGATCTCGGTCGATTGGGTATCGGTCGGCAGCGCGGCCACCGTGGCGGACGCATCGGACGCGCCTGACGCCCCCGAGGTGCCGCCCGGCATCCGCGGCGCCGCAGGATTCCCGCCCGGCGGCGCGGCGCCGCCGATGCCGAACTGCACCGGCGACGCCG
>NZ_JAAGPH010000367.1:0-929 GCF_017104705.1 Burkholderia sp. Se-20373
GCCGGCCAGCGCCTCGCGACACGCGCGCTGCTGACGCTCGCCGCGCGTGCGGCCGCGAACGAGCCGCTCACGCTCGGCGAGAACTTCGTCGCCGCATTCCGCCGCGTGCTGACCGATGAAAGCCTGTCGCCGGCATTCCGCGAACTCGCGCTGACGCTGCCGTCGGAAACCTACCTCGCCGACCAGATGGCCGAAGCCGATCCGGCCGCCGTGCATCGCGCACGCCAGTTCGTGCGCCGCCGGCTCGCCACCGCGCTGCACGCGGAATGGCTCGCCGCCTACGCGCAACACCAGACGCCCGGCGCCTACGAACCGACGCCGGAAGCCTCGGGCCGCCGTGCGCTGAAGAACCTCGCGCTTGCGTATCTCGCCGAACTCGAGGATCCGGCCGATGCGGTGCGCCTCGCGAGCGCGCAATACGATGCGGCGAACAACATGACCGATCGCGCGGCTGCGCTCGGCGCGCTGCTGTCCGCCGCGGCCGCCGGCGCGACCGAACCGGCCGAGCACGCGCTCGACGATTTCTATCGTCGCTTCGAGAAGGAAGCGCTCGTGATCGACAAGTGGTTCGCGATGCAGGCGGCACAACGCGGCACGCCCGCGCAGCCGACGCTCGCGAAGGTGCGCAAGCTGCTCGCGCATCCGGCGTTCAACCTGAAGAATCCGAACCGCGCGCGTTCGCTGATCTTCAGCTTCTGCGCGGCCAACCCCGCGCAATTCCATGCGGCCGACGGTTCGGGTTACGCGTTCTGGGCCGAACAGGTACTCGCGCTCGACGCGATCAACCCGCAGGTCGCGGCACGCCTCGCGCGCTCGCTCGAACTGTGGCGCCGCTTCACGCCCGCGCTGCGCGACCGGATGCGCGAAGCGCTCGAGCAAGTCGCCGCCGGTGCGAAATCGCGTGACGTGCGCGAGATCGTCGAGAAGGC
>NZ_JAAGPH010000034.1:0-62331 GCF_017104705.1 Burkholderia sp. Se-20373
GGTCTATACGGGCGGGGGGCGCGCGTGCCGTCCGGCTGGCTGGCGCTGGCGGCCGACGCGCGGCTCGGCCCGTCGGTCCAGGCCGTGCTGCAGGCACCGGAGAAACCTTGGACGGTCGAGTCGCTCGGCGACGCCTCCGCGATGTCGCGCGCGACGTACGCACGGCATTTCCGCGAGCGGGCCGGAATGAGCGTCGGCGCATTCGTCGCGCAGATCCGGATGATGCACGCATGCGCGCTGCTGCAGGATACGCAGCGCGGGCAGGCGGAAATCGGCCAGGCGGTCGGCTACCAGTCCGAGGCCGCCTTCGGCAAGGCGTTTCGCGCGGTGCTCGGCACGACGCCGGGGCGCTGGCGGCGGGCGCAGCGCGGCATGTAAGACTGCAAGTGACGCTGTCGTGGCCCGCGCCAAAGCTGCTACCATGCGCGAAACGCAGTTCAACGAAAACGATTTCGAACAAAAAGAAAGAGAGGGCAAAGCAATGAACCAGACCACCATCCAGCAGCCGTCGTTCGCGTTCGTGGCCGCGTCGTGGGCCGCGCTGATCGCCGGCTTCGCGGCATTCCTGATCGGTCTCTGGAACGCCGGCATGCAGCTCAACGAGAAGGGCTACTACTTCACCGTGCTGGTGTTCGGTCTCTATGCGGCCATCTCGCTGCAGAAGAGCGTCCGCGACCGCGCGGAAGGCATTCCCGTCACCGGCATCTACTACGGCCTCAGCTGGATCGCGCTGCTGCTGTCGATCGCGCTGCTGGTCGTCGGCCTCTTCAACGCGACGCTGCAGTTGAGCGAGAAGGGCTTCTACGCGATGTCGTTCGTGCTCGCGCTGTTCGGTTCCGTTGCCGTGCAGAAGAACACGCGTGACTTGCAGAACGCGAAGCCGCGCTATACCGACGCCGAATCGGCGCCGTCCGTTCAGGAGTGACGGCACGCGAAGCGGGCGCCGTCCAGGCCGCCCGTTTTGCGACGACGGTCGCGGGCGGCCCGCATTCGCCGATACGCCGCGGGCTCCCCGCCCATTCGTTTCATCCATGCCGGTGCGCATGACGATGGAGATATTACGGATGCCAGACTTCACAGAAACCACGCGGCTCACCCGCGCGGCTGCTCGCGCCGTGGCGGCGCGGGCAGCGCTCGTGCTGGAGACGAACAACCTGCGCGGCGGCGCGGGGCTCGTGCAGGCCGTCGACAGCCTGAAGCGCCTCGTCTCGGCGCTGTCGAAGCAGACCGTGCCGCCCGCGGCGCTCGCGCAATGGATCATCACGCACGACGGGCTGCCGGCCGATGCGTGCCAGGAGATCGCCGCGCTGGCCGGCCGCCCGATCGACTTCGTCGAGATCGGCGCGAGCACCGGCTACTACGATGCGAAGAACGACGGGTTCGACCGCGTCGACGCGGCCCGTTGCGACATCGTCGTGTTCGGCGATGCCGATTGCCGGCCGGCTGTCGACTGGCTCGAGCACCTGCTCGCACCGTTCGCGCGCGAAGCCGGCGATGCGCCCGCGGCGGTGGCGGGGCGCACCAGCTATGCGCCGAACGTGCTCGGCATCGCGCTGACGTCGATCGATTTCATGTATTTCCCGAGCCCGCTGCGTGACGGTGCGACGCGCAATTTCTATGCGAACAACGTCGCGTTTCGGCGCGACGTGTTCGCGCAATTCCGCTACGAGCCGCTCGACGGGGTCTATCGCGCGCATTGCCAGGTGATGGGGCTGCGGATGCAGGCAGCCGGCGTGGCCGTCGAGTTCGCACCGGCCGCGCAGACCGAACATCGGCTGCCGGACACGCAACGCGAATCGCTGAAGCTGCGCTGGATGCGCGGCGAGGACAGTGTCGGCCTGACACCGTATCTCGTGAACGCGTATCTGCCGCGCGGCTGGCAGTGGCTCGGCCGCAGCGGCCCGCTCGGCCCGTTCTGCGTGATGGCGATGCGGCTCGGCTACAGCCTGCGCGCGCTGAATCGCCAGCAGTTGCCGCAGCTAGGCGTCGTCCGCTATCTCGCGGCCGTCGGCGTCACGATCGCGGCGTCCGCCGTCGATACGCTCGGCGCGCTCGCACGCGGTTTCGGTCTCACCGGGCGCGCATCGGCGCGGCGCGATCTCGACGCGCTGTCCTATCACCGGCATTGAACCGGCGCCGCGCATCATGCGCGGCCATGACACGCCGATACCCTCCATCCATCCTGACCACGACCATGTCCTCCTTCGTCACCCGTGTTGCCTGCGTCGCCCTGTTTGCCGCCAGCGTCGGCGCCCATGCCGCGCCGGTCGACCATGCGGGGCGCGGGATATACCACTTCTCATCGCAAAGCGGCTGCCCGTTCACGAACGCGGCCACCGCGGACTGCAATCGCGTCGCACTCGATGCGCCGGACGTTCACGCGAGCATCGATACCGATGCGCACGCGATCGTCTTCTCGAGCGATTCAGCGCGCCGCACGAAGGACGTGCTCGGCGACGTGCTGCTGCAGGGCACGGGCGTCGACGGCGAAGGCCGGCGCGTGCCGCTGAGCGTGCACGTGCTGCTGCGTCGCGACGGCGCGAAATGGGACCGCGACGTGTACGTCCATGCGCCCGTGCACGGCACGTTCACGGACGTTCGGATCGAGCCGTACCGCGTGCGTGTGAAGGAGGGTGAGGGCGAGCGTGACGTGCTCACGCCGGACGAAACGCTGGCGCTGTTCGCGCATCCGTCGCTGGCATCGCGTCTCGCGCGGCATCTCGTGAAGGTGAGCGCGACCGATCCGAAGCAGCCGTTCGCGGACGACATCACGATTGGGCTCGGCGTCGGCGGCCTGACGAAGGCGGTCGCGCGTGCGAGCTTTGCATCGAACGCGCCGCACGATGCCGACGTCGATCGCGCGCTCGCAGCCGGCACGTGGACGATTCGCTTCGATGCACTGAGCAATCACATTCCGGCGTGGGTCGCACGGCGCGAGCTGTTCCTGTTCGGCCTGGACGGCAGCGCGCTGGTGAAGGACATGCGCACGCGCGGCTTCAGGAAGAACGACCGGATCGAGTTCGGTGCGCGTGACGGTAATGGCTATCTGCGCGTCAACGGCCGCGAGGAAGCATTTGCGGGTGCAGCCGCATCCGCGCACGCGTTCATGCAGGAAAGTTTCATCGGCCTGATCCTCGGATGGCGTCGCGATCCGGCTGGCGCTGCGGCGGCTGCGACGAAATCCACGTCTGCACGAGGCGAGCCGGCATGAGCGCGGCAGGCGAACTGCCGGCGTCGCCGCAGGCGGCGCACGATGGACGCTTCGACTGTCTTGATGCGCCCGTGCCGCGCGGGGCGGCGCGGGTGCGCGCGTACCTCGTCGATCGCCTCAAGCGGGCGGCGATCCGGCAGTTGCATCGCAGTACACACGGCGAGCGCTGGGTGCTGCGCATGTACCTGATCGGCGAGGAAGCGACCGAGTGCGCGTTGCACGAGGACTGGACCGGGCAGCCGCCGGACTGGCTTGCGCCGCGGATCGAGCAGCACCTCGCGGACGAGCGTCGCCACGCGGCTGCATTCGCCGATGCGCTGCGCGAGCGCGGCGTCGCGCCGTCGACTGCACCGCATGAGCCCGACTGGTTGAGCCGGCGCAAGATCATGCGATGGCGCCGGCTTGCGCAGCGCCATGCGCCGCATTTCTCGCAAGGCGTGCTCGTGCCGGCCTATGCGACGGGCCTGTGCGCGGAACAGATGGCGATGCGCGTGCTCGCGCGTCACTGCGCGACGATCGGCGATGCCCATCCGTTGTATCCGCTGCTCGCGCGCGTGCTCGCCGACGAGACGCGGCATGTCCGGCTCTGCTCGGACACGCTGCGCCGTCTGGTTCCACCGTCCGAGGCGGCGCATCTCGCCGCGTTGCTGGACGAGATCCGCGCGGTCGAGGCCGGTTTCGGCGTGACGGGTGCGCTGGCGATGGTCGCGGCCGGCTGGTTCCAGTCGCTTCGTCCGCGCGCATGATGCCGCGCATCGTCTATCTCGCGACGGCCGACGCACGCGGCCACCTGATGCGCGCGCAACTGCTCGTGCATGCGCTGCGCGCGGCCGGCGCCCAGGTCGACGTGCTGACGACGTCCGATGCGGGGCAGGCGTTCCTGGCTGCGTTCGACATCGACGCGGCCGTGCTGTCACGTCACTACGCGGTGCAGTTCGACGAACGGCAGAACATGCTGCGCGACGCGACCGATCGCAATGTCGCGCACTACGTGTTCAGGCCGACACGCATGCTGCGAGACATCGCGCGGTTGCGTGCGATCGTCCGCGATGCCGATCTCGTGATCAACGACTCGTTTCATCCGGCGCTGCTGTTCATGGGGGCGATGCCGGGCTGGCGGCGCCGCATCGTCCACGTGTATGGCGGCAGCCTGCGGCGCGCGTTGACCGAGAATTTCGATGCACGGCTGCCGCGCGCACTGGCGCGTGCATTTGCACGGATCGTCGACTGGCAGATCGATTCGGCGCGGTGCTGCATCGAACACGATTTCGCGTACGATGCCGCCGATGCCGTCCGGCGATCGTGCGCACATTACCGACTGCCGACGCCAGTGCCGATCGTCGTCGGGCAACCCGCTTCGGAACCGGCTGCAGCCGCCATTTATCTGAACCCGCACTTTCGCGATATCGCGCTCGCCGATGCGTTGTCGGCCGGCCTGCGCGACGCGGGGCTCGCCACCCATCGCGTGGGCGAGGGCTATGCCGGGCACGACGGCTGGACCGGAGTCGACGCCGACTGGGTGACCTGCGCCGCCCATGCACCGCTGATCGTGTCGGCACCCGGCATGGCCGCGCTGTCGATCGCACGCGTGTATCACCGCCCGATCCTGCTCGTGCAGTCCGACCAGCCCGAGCAGGCGAGCAACGCCGCGCGCGCCGCGCAACTGCAACTCCTGCATCGCGTCGTCACGTGGCGCGGCGACGCGGCCGCGTTCCAGCGGGACGTCGGGCAGGCTGCCGCCGAGCTGATGCGCCACCCCGGTACGCAGGCAGGAACGATCGCCGGCCGCGAGCATGCGCGTGCGCGCGTCGACGCATGGACGTCACGCCTCCTCGCGTTGCGTCCGCATGCGAAGGTGGCCGATACGGAGACGCGATGCGAGGCGCCGGCACCACGATGAATTTGCTGTCGCTTCGTGACGATCACCGGTCGGCTATCCGGCAGATGCTGGCCGCGACGTTCGGCATGGCTGCCGGCCTCGCGATCTTCTTTCTGCTGGAGCGCAGCGTCACGCCGCGCTTCGTGTTTGCCACGTCGATCGATGCGCGGATTCCGTTCATCGCATGGTCGTGGTTCGCCTACGTCGGCTTCTTTCCGTTCGTGATCGCGCTTGCCGCGTATGCGCGGCCGCTTGCGTTCGCCGCGTTCAAGGAGGCCGTGCTGATCGCTTTCGTGCTCGGTGTCGTGTGCTTCCTGCTGTTTCCGGAAGCCGTGCCGCGGCCTGACGTCGCGGAGATCGGCAACACGTTCGTGCGTCACCGTCTCGCACGCATGTGGCAGCTCGATCTCGCGGCCAATGGTTTTCCGAGCCTGCATGTCGCGGTGACCTGCCTTGCCTGCCGGATGCTGACGGACCGGCGACGGCTCGTGACCTTGGTGGTCGGCTTGCTGATCTGCGCGTCGACGCTGACGGTCAAGCAGCATACGGTCGTTGATGTGCTGGGCGGCGTGGCGCTCGCGATGGTCAGTGCGCGGTGGGTCGAGCGGCGATCGCTGCGCGGGAGGTTCGCGTGACGGATGCCCCTGTTCATCATGGCGGGCCGAATGCCGAGCTTGCGCGGTTCGTGCCCGATCCCGCGCTGTTTCGCGTGAGCGCATTGCGTGTGGGTGCGGCGTTGGCAGGCGACTGGCTGATGATTGCCGCCGTGTTCGCGGTTGCGATCGTATTCGCGCATCCGCTCGTGTACGCGTTGGCCGCGATCGTGATCGCGCGCAGCCAGCTTGCGCTCGCGGTCATGATGCACGAAGGTGCGCACGGTTTGCTGGCGCGGAACCGGCGCGTCAACGACGCGCTGGGCCAACTGTTCGCGGCCGGCCCGCTGTGGCTGTCGCTGCGGACGTATCGTGCCGGCCATCTGAAGCACCATCGCGCACCGATGGAGGCGGACGATCCCGTCGCGCTGCTGTTCGGCGTGCACGACTATCCGGTGACGCGCCGGCGGCTGATCGGCCGCCTGCTCGCGTACGCATGCGGGATCGGTTACGTGACGAGCGTCGTGAAGCTCGCCCGCGGCGAGTTCGCGCATGCGTTGCCGAAGGTCGGTAAGTCGCGCGCGTACGCCGCGTGGGAAGTCGCGTCGATGCTGGCCGGCAACGGTGTGCTGTTCGGTGCGCTCGCATGGACCGGGCATCCGCTGCTGTACGTCACGTTGTGGATCGTGCCGTCCGTCACGCTGCTGCCGCTCGCCGGGCAGGTGCGTGCGATCTTCGAGCATGCGGGGCTGCCGGCCGGTGCCGACCAGAGCCGCAACGCGCGCACGATCGTCCGGCGTTCGTGGCAGACGTTCCTGTTCGGCCCTCACGCGATTCATTTTCATATCGAACATCACCTGTTCGCGCGGATGCCGTTCCATCACCTGCCGGTCGTGCATCGGCAGCTTGCGCAGCGGCAGTTGCTGCCCGACGGCAATCTGTACACGGGATATGGTGGCGTGCTGCGCGACGTGAGCTTGCGCTGACGCACGGGCGGGGCAGGGTGCGTGCGCTGTCCGGTGGCGGAGTCGGGAGAGTGCGGCCGAGTGTGTCGCAGACATCACCGGGATGCCGCGCTTCGATATGGATGCGACAGACGCAAAAAAGCCTCCACTTGGGAGGCTTTGATTTGCACTATCGAAGATAGTTGGTAGGGTGGGAGGGACTCGAACCCTCGACTCTCTGATTAAAAGTCAGATACTCTAACCAACTGAGTTACCACCCCACGTTCTTGAAACCTGTTGGTTCGTTGCTTCAACAACTTGGACAACGACCCAAAGAGCAAAAGATTATAGCGACGGATTGTCAGGCTGTCAACAACCCGCCGCGATAATTATTTGATCGACTCGATCTTGCCCTGCGCGGTCTGCGCTGCGTTCGACCCGGCGTACTGCGACACGACCTGCTCGAACGTCTTCTTCGCGGCCGCCTTCTGGCCTTGTTCGAGCTGGTTCGTGCCGATTGCCACCAGGGCGTCGGCTGCGCGCGGATGTTGCGGGAACTTGCTGACGATCCCTTGCCACGTTGCAGTCGAACCGCGGTAGTCGCGCAGCGCGTATTGCGCATTGCCGTACCAGTACTGCGCGGTTGGCTGGTAGGGGCTCTGCGGATACTTCGCGATGAACGCGCGGAACGAAGCCGCGGCCGCCTTGAAGTTGCCGTTGCGGAACTGCTGCTGCGCCGCATTGAGCGCATCCGTTTCACCCGGCTGCACGGTGCCTTCGACACCATCGATCGTCGCCTGCTGCGGCTCGAACTTCTTGAGCCGCGTGTCGAGATCCTGGTAGTACTCCTTCTGCTGCCGCTCGAGCGTCGTCAGCCGGTTCGTCAGGTCCTCGTTCTCGCCGCGTAGCGTCGCGACCTGCTGGTTCAGCTGGTCGAGACGGCCGGATTGATCGAGGATCGTACGCTGGGCGGCGGACAACTGGCTCGCCAGGTTGTCGGTTTTGCTGCGCAGATCGAGCACGGCGCGGCGCGCTTCGTTGTCGTCGAACACGCCGGCGTGCGCCGGCGCGGCCGACCACGCCGCGCCGGCGACGCAGAATGCTGCGGCAACGCGCAGCAGGGATACACGGTGCGTCATACGGCGATTCTTCCGTTACTTACTGTTGGTAGACGAGGTCGGCGCGACGGTTCTGCGCCCACGATGCTTCGTCGTGACCCGTTGCCTGCGGCTTTTCCTTGCCGAGGCTCACGGCTTCCATTTGCGAATCGTTCACGCCGAGCAGTGCCATCGCGCGACGGACGGCTTCCGCACGCTTCTGGCCCAGCGCGAGGTTGTACTCGCTCGTGCCGCGTTCGTCGGTGTTGCCCTGGATCAGCACGTGGCGCTGCGGGTGGCTCTTCAGGTACTGAGCGTGCTGCTGCATCAGCGGCTGGTACTCGTCCTTCACCGAATAGCTGTCGAAGTCGAAGTAGATGCTGCGCTTCGCGAGCGGGCTGTTCGGGTCGTTCAGCGGATCGACGTTCACTTGCGCGACGTTGTCGGCGCTCGGCTGCGTGCTGACCGCACCGCCGGCATTCGCCTTGTCGTCGAGCTTCACGCCCGACTTGCACGCTGCGAGCGCGCTGATCATCATCACGGCCAGGGCCAGACGAGCTTTATTCGACATCATGTTTACTCTCCTTGTGGTCATTGCATGAAGGGCCCCCACGACGGCTCACGAACGGAGCCGCCCTGGACGGACAGGATTTGCGGCGGCGCGCTGCCGTCCGAGGGCACTGCTGCCAGAACATTGCGACCACCCGACTGGGTAGCGTACAGAAGGTACTGGCCGTTTGCCGCGAAGCTCGGCGATTCGTCGCGATTCGTATTCGTGATGGCGTTCGCCGCGCCGGACTGCAGATCCTGAACGTACAGCTTGAAGCCCCCGCCCGTGCGGGAGATGTAAGCGAGCAGCTTGCCGTCCGGGCTGATGCGCGGACTCGTGTTGTAGCTGCCGGTGAACGTCACGCGCTGCGCGGCACCGGCGCTTTCGCCCTGTGCCGGCATCCGGTAGATCTGCGGTGCGCCGCCGCGATCGCTCGTGAAGTAGATCCAGCGGCCGTCCGGCGAGTAGAACGGCTCGGTGTCGATCGAGCTGCTCTGCGTGAGGCGACGCAGGCCGCCGCCCGTCGCGTTGACCGTATAGATTTGCGTATTGCCCGTCAGCGACAGCGCGACGGCCAGCGTGTTGCTGTCCGGCGACCAGGCCGGCGCGCTGTTGTTGCCCTTTTGGTCGGAGACGATGTAGCGACGGCCGGTCGGCAGGTCGTGAATGTAGACGATCGGCTTCTTGCGCTCGAACGAGACATACGCGACCTTCGTGCCGCTCGGCGACCAGGACGGCGAGATGATCGGTTCGGTGCTCGACAGCGCGATGCGCGCGTTCTGGCCGTCCGAATCCGAGATCTGCAGCTGGTAGCGGTTGCCGGTCTTGATCACGTACGACAGGCGCGTGGCGAACACGCCGCGCACGCCGAGCAGCTTCTGGTAGATGTAGTCGGCGATCTTGTGGCCGGCCGTGCGCAGCGTGGTGTCGGTGGCCGTCAGGGACAGGCCGCCGAGGCTTTGCTGCTTCACGGTGTCGTACAGGATGAAGTTGACCTTGTACTGGCCGTTCGCCTCGCGGTTCACGCTGCCGGCGACGAACGCATTCGCGCCCTTGGCCTTCCATGCGCCGAGATCGACCGATGCGGTCTCCGGCACCGGCGTGCTGCCGGCGTCGATGTTCGTGAATTTGCCGCTGCGGGCGAGGTCGGCGCGGACGATCGACGTGACCTGCTGCGGCAGGTTCGCCTCATTCGCGAAATTCGCGGTGGCGATGGGGAACTGGGTCGACCCGACACCGGTGATCAGCACGTTGACCTGGGCGTTAGCGGCGCTGCCCGCCGTAATCAGACACGAGGCCACGAGTGCCCTGAAACCTAGTTTTGTCATCAAACTCATGCTTCTTGCTTCCCGTATGACTTGGATCGCTGCGCAACGGCAGAGACAGTAAAAATACCCGATTCGTTCCCGTCCGACAGCGACGCCCGGAGTGTAAGCGCATTTCTTTTCACTCCGCCGCCTTGAAGGTAATCGTAATGTCCGACGGGGTACGACCGTTAGAATCGGGCGGCAACGGGACCGATGCGTGGATTGCACTCACCACGGCTTGATCCCACCCCGAATTCCCGCTGGAGCGGGAAACCGATGCGCTCAATACGTCACCGGACGGCGTGCACCGAATCTTGACGACGGTGGTCAGGCCTGCTCGCTCACCGCCCCAAACGATGTTCGGTTTGACGCGGCGGCGCACCTTGTCGGCATAGCCGGGCGTCGCGGCATTGCCGCCTGAGCCCGTGCCCGTGCCGCTTTTCGCGAGGCCTTCGCCGCCGCCTTCACCGGCGCCGGACAGGCCCTGCATCTGTGCCAGCCGCGCGCTGCGCTCGCGGTCGAGCTTCGCGTTCGCTGCCGCTTCGGCCTTCGCGCGCGCCGTGGCTTCGGCCTTCGCCTTGGCCTGGGCTTCCGCCTTTGCCTTCGCGGCCGCGTCGGCCTTCGCCTTCGCCGCCTGCTGCGCTTCGAGCTGCGCCTGCTTCTGCTGCTGGAGTTTCTGCTGTTCGAGCTTCTGCTGCTCGGCGAGCTGCTGTTGCTTGAGCTTGTCGGCCTGCTTCTGCTTGTCGCGCTCCGCGGCCTTCTGCGCGGCGAGTGCGGCTGCCTGCTGCGCCGCGAGCTGTGCGCGCCGCGTTTCCTCTTCCTGCCGGGCCTTCAGTTGTTGCGCGCGGCGCTGCTGCTCGAGCAGCGCTTCACGCGCGGCCGCTTCCTGCTGCCGCTTCTTCTGCTGCAGCGCGATGTCTGCCTGCTCGTCGCGCACCGGGGGAGGGGGCGGCGCGACCTTCACGGGCGGTGCGGGCGTGACAACGGGCCGCGGCGCCGGGACATCGGGCACCTCGGTCCACAGCTCGGCTTCGGCGCCGGCAGGCGTGCTGTTCTGCCACTGCACGCCGTGATACAGAAACAGCGCGAGCAGCACGTGCATCAGCGCGGCGAGCGCGAATGCGCGCCAGGTGCCGCGCTCGCGGGGAGGCTGAGGCGGGTAGGCGGAGCTGCGCGTGGATTGCTGCCGGTTCATTGCGATTTGACGAGGAGGCCGACGCGCTTGACGCCGCGCGCCTTCAGATCGGACATCACGGTCATGACGGCATCGTACTGCACCGTCTTGTCGGCCGCGATCACGACCGGCTGGTCGGGATGGTCAGCCTGCCGGGCCACGATGAAGCTGTCGAGCTCGGCCTTCGTCATCGTGTCTTCCTGGGTCGCGCCCGAGTCGCCCTTGTACTTGACGCTCATCGTGCGATCGGCCTTGATGTTGACGACGACGGGCGGCGTTTGCTCCTGCGGCGCGGCGTTGCCGACGGTCGGCAGGTTGATGATCGACGGGGCGACGAGCGGTGCGGTGACCATGAAGATCACGAGCAGCACCAGCATCACGTCGATGTACGGCACGACGTTGATGTCGGCCATTGCGCGGCGCGACCGGCCGCCGCGCATGCTGGATCGGATGGGACTTCCTGCCATGGCGCGCTCCTTACTGGGCCTGACGCTGCAGGATGTTCGAGAACTCTTCGATGAAGGTCTCGAAGCGGATCGCGAGGCGGTCGATGTCGTGCGCGTAGCGGTTGTACGCGACCACCGCCGGAATCGCGGCGAACAGGCCGATCGCGGTGGCGACGAGCGCCTCGGCGATGCCCGGTGCGACGTTGGCGAGCGTGGCCTGCTGCACGTTCGCGAGGCCGCGGAACGAGTTCATGATCCCCCAGACCGTGCCGAACAGACCGATGTACGGGCTGACCGAGCCGACCGATGCGAGGAACGCGAGGTTCGCTTCGAGCACGTCCATTTCACGCTGGAACGACGCGCGCATCGCGCGGCGGGCACCGTCGAGCACGAGGCCCGGATCGCTGATGCGTTTTTCCTTCGCCTTCAGGAATTCGCGCATGCCCGATTCGAAGATCCGCTCGAGTGCGCCGATCGTGTGGCGGTTGTTGGCTGCGCTCTGGTACAGCGCCTGCAGGTCGCCGCCCGACCAGAAATCCTTCTCGAAGCGTTCGGTCTGCGCGCGTGCGCGGCGGATCGCAAACCACTTGCGGAAGATGAAGGTCCACGACATCAGCGACAGCAGCAACAGCAGCCCCATCACGGCCTGGGCCAGCACGCTCGCGTTGAGGACGAGGGAAATGATCGACAGGTCTTGAGAAGTGTTCATAGAGGTTTGAGTAACGTCCCTTCGGGGCGCCCGGTATGCGTGTGGCGCGGCGCGCCGGCCATGCCTGGCGCCGAACCTTGCTTAGTATCGAATCAGAAAGGCAAGTTCATAGGCTTTGTCTAAACGGCGCTCATGCGAGCTTCGTTGACAGCGCAGTCTGCCCGTCGTCGATGACGGACCCGCGTTGCAGCGCGTCGAGCACGGCCGGCGGGATGGCCGCGGGCCGGATGCCGGTACGGTCGACGCAGCCGAGACGGATGTGCCCGGATACGAGCAGCGTGTCGCCGCACCAGGCTTCCTGCGCGAATTCCACCGACGCGCGGCCGATGCGGCCGGGCCGGCTCGTGATCGCCAGCGTGTCGTCGAGTCGCGCCGGGGCGCGGTAGTCGAGCGACGTGCTGCGGACGACGAAGATCGCGTCGGTGTCGTCGGCGAGCTGGCGCTGGTCGATGCCGCATGCGCGCAGCCACTCGGTGCGGGCGCGTTCGAAGAACTTCAGGTAGTTGGCATAGAAGACGATGCCGCCTGCGTCGGTATCCTCGTAGTACACGCGCACCGGCCAGATGAAGCCGGACGGCGCTTCCGGGGAGCGGGTAGGCTGGGTCATGGCGCGCATTCTACCGGAAGGCAAGGGCCTGATTCGTAACCGATTCGTAACGGAATGTAGTATGTCGTAGCACACCGCGGGCCGGCCCGGAGGGGGCTGGCCCGCGTGGCTTCAGCCGCGGTGGACGGTCGGGCCGCCGGGGGCTTGCGCGATCGGCATCAACTCGATCGTGTTGACGTTGACATGCGCGGGGCGGGTCGCGATCCAGTAGATCGTGTCGGCGATGTCCTCGGGCATCAGCGGCTGGACATTGTTGTAGACGTTCGCCGCTTTGGCGTCGTCGCCGCGATAGCGGATGTTCGAGAATTCGGTGCCGCCGCACAGGCCAGGCTCGATGTCGGTGACGCGCAGCGGCGTGCCGAGCAGGTCGGCGCGCAGGTTCAGGCTGAATTGTCTGACGAAAGCCTTGGTCGCGCCGTAGACGTTGCCGCCCGCATAAGGGTACGAACCCGCGACCGAGCCGAGATTGAAGATGTGGCCGCGGCCGCGATCGATCATGCCGGGCAGCAGCGCGTGCGTGACCGTGACGAGGCCCGTGCAGTTCGTGTCGATCATCGTGTGCCATTCGTCGAGACTGGCCTTTTGGGCCGGCTCGACGCCGAGCGCGAGGCCGGCGTTGTTGACGAGCACGTCGAGCGCCGCGAATTCGGCGGGAAGGGCGGCCGGCACGGCCTCGACGGCCGCGCGATCGCGTACGTCGAGCTCGAGCGGCAGAAGGGAATCGCCGAGTTCGGCGGCGAGCGCATCGAGACGATCCTTGCGGCGCGCGGTCGCGACGACGCGGTGGCCTCCCTTGACGAAGGCACGGGCGATGGCGGCGCCGAAGCCGGCGGACGCGCCTGTGACGAACACGATCATTGCTGCTCCTGGTGGATGACAAAATAGCGAGTGGTATCCCGCAAGCCTACTGAGATTGCCGCACCGCGGCAAGGCGGCACAGCGTTCCCGCACGGGCGCGTAGAGTCTGGCCCCAATTGCTTCCGGCGCACCGCCGTGCGGTTGCCTATTCATGACGCATCCAATACACTAACGCGCTCATCACCCCTGCGTGACTGGCGATAGAACCCTTCGGGTTCAAGGTGGAGCATCCCACCGTGAAGCGCGGGGCGCCGTTTTTGCCGTTCGCCTGGGCAGCCGTTGTGCGCCGTCGCGTGCATCGCCGGTGGCTGTCCTGCCTCGCGTCATACGGATTCTTCCGCCACGTCGAGCTGGTCCCGCCAGCAGCGCACCGTACTCGGCCGCTCCGGTCAACCTGTACACACTTAACGGAAACCGTATGTTTGACAGAGCCCAAAGCACCATTGCGAACGTCGATCCCGAAATCTTTGCCGCGATCGAGCAGGAAAACCGCCGCCAGGAAGATCACATCGAGCTGATCGCGTCGGAAAACTACACGAGCCCGGCCGTGATGGCCGCACAGGGTTCGCAACTCACGAACAAGTACGCGGAAGGGTATCCGGGCAAGCGCTACTACGGCGGCTGCGAATACGTCGATGTGGTCGAGCAGCTGGCGATCGACCGCGTGAAGCAGCTGTTCGGCGCGGAAGCCGCGAACGTGCAGCCGAACTCGGGCTCGCAGGCGAACCAGGGCGTGTTCTTCGCGATGCTCAAGCCGGGCGACACGATCATGGGCATGAGCCTCGCGCACGGCGGCCACCTGACGCACGGCTCGCCGGTGAACATGTCGGGCAAGTGGTTCAACGTGGTGAGCTACGGCCTGAACGAAAACGAAGACATCGACTACGAAGCGGCCGAGAAGCTCGCGCAGGAACACAAGCCGAAGCTGATCGTCGCGGGTGCGTCGGCGTTCTCGCTGAAGATCGATTTCGAACGTCTGGCGAAGATCGCGAAGTCGGTCGGTGCATACCTGATGGTCGACATGGCCCACTACGCGGGCCTGATCGCAGCGGGTGTGTACCCGAACCCGGTGCCGCACGCGGACTTCGTGACGACGACGACGCACAAGAGCCTGCGCGGCCCGCGCGGCGGCGTGATCCTGATGAAGGCGGAGTACGAGAAGCCGATCAACTCGGCGATCTTCCCGGGGATCCAGGGCGGCCCGCTGATGCACGTGATCGCGGGCAAGGCGGTGGCGTTCAAGGAAGCGCTGTCGCCGGAGTTCAAGGCGTACCAGGAGAAGGTGGTCGAGAACGCCCGCGTGCTGGCTGAAACGCTGGTGAAGCGTGGGCTGCGGATCGTGTCGGGCCGTACGGAAAGCCACGTGATGCTGGTGGACCTGCGTGCGAAGAACATCACGGGCAAGGCAGCGGAAGCGGCCCTGGGCGCGGCGCACATCACGGTGAACAAGAACGCGATCCCGAACGACCCGGAAAAGCCGTTCGTGACGAGCGGCGTGCGCCTGGGTTCGCCGGCGATGACGACGCGCGGCTTCGGTCCGGCGGAAGCGGAGCAGGTGGGCAACCTGATCGCGGACGTGCTGGACAATCCGGAAGATGCAGCGACGATCGAGCGCGTGCGCGCGCAGGTCGCCGAGCTGACCAAGCGTTTCCCGGTCTATCGCTGATCGACGATGCGCTGCCCGTTCTGCCGGCATGACGACACGCAGGTCGTGGATTCCCGCGTGTCCGAAGATGGCGCCGCGATCCGGCGGCGCCGTCGCTGCTCGGCTTGCGACAAGCGCTTCACGACGTACGAGCGGGTCGAGCTGTCGCTGCCGTTCGTCGTGAAGAAGGACGGCAGCCGCACGGAATTCGACCGTCGCAAGCTCGTCGCCAGCATGCAACTCGCGCTGCGCAAGCGGCCGGTCGCTGCCGACGCGATCGACGCGGCGGTCGCCCGCATCGAATATCAACTGCTCGCGACAGGCGAGCGCGAAGTGCGTAGCGAGAAACTCGGCGAACTCGTGATGAACGAGTTGCGCGGGCTCGATACGATCGCTTATGTCCGCTTCGCATCGGTGTATCGCCGGTTCGAGGACGTTTCCGAATTTGCCGACGTGATCGAAGAGTTCCGTCGCGCCTCTCCCGCCAAGACTCCCCGTAAGCGCTGACGCGCTGCGTTCGTTCATCGTCTTCTCCGTTGGGTCAGTTCGCGCCGATTGTGTCGGTCGCGATCGCATGCCGCCAGTCAGCCATTCGGCAAATGGTGCGTGTCCGCACGTGTCGCTACAGTCGTCGCATCACCTTGGCGAAGGACGACTGCGATGGGACTGCACGCTCAACCCCTGAAAAATGTGTTGCGACGCGCGGGCGGATTCACGCTCGTCGAACTGATGGTCGCCATCTCGCTGGCGGCCGGGCTCGCGCTTTATGCTGCGCCCGCGTTCGACCAATGGCGCATGCGCGAACGCGTGGATGCGCGCTCGCGCGCGTTGCTCGGTGCGCTGTCGTTTGCACGTACCGAGGCGACGCGTCTCGGCGTGCGCGTCACGCTGTGCCGGGCGGGAAGCGCGGGCACCTGTCTGCGTGCCGGTGAACGGTGTGATCCGGCTGAATGGTCGTGTGACTGGATCGTCAGCGGGCACGTCGACGGGCAGTCGCGCGTGCTGCGGCGCTATCCGCGCGATGCCGAAGTGGCCGTCGCGGGTGCCGCGCACGATCTCGCGTTCGCACCGCCGGTCGGTCAGGCAATCGGTGGTATCCGGCGCTTCGAATTGCGTCCGCGACGAGACGTGCCGGGGGCGGACGACGCGCATGCATCGCGTTGCGTGCGGATCGCGGCAGGCGGCCGGGCACGGGTTGTCGCCGGCCGTTGCGACGCGGCGTGAGCGTCCTGCGCAACGCCGTGCGCGGCACGTCGCTGATCGAAGCGATGCTGGCCATCGCGCTACTCGCGACCGTCATGCTGGCTGTAGCGGGCAGCCAGCTTGCGATGGCGCGTGCGCAGCGCGCGACGATCTGGCGTGAGCGCGCGCTGTGGCTGGCCGATGCACGTATCGAGCGCTTGCACGTTGCTGCGGAGGCCGGTGATGACCTCGCGGCGCGGGCCGCTGCGTCGCTGCCCGGCGGCACGATGACGCGCGGTGATGGGCCGGATGGCGTTCGCTACACGGTTGTCGGCTGGCACGGCGGCAATGCGGTCGCCGGGCCGCGATGCGAGGCGGCGGGAAGCTCGGCGCAACCGCCGTCGTGCGTCCGGATTCCGTATCGGGAGGCGGACGCCGATGAACGCTGATCGCCGCATGCTTGCACATACGTTGCTTGAAGTGTTGATTGCGATGACCGTCGGTCTGCTCGTGCTCGCGGCGGCCGGTGCGCTGTACCACGCGCAGCGCGTCGCACAGCGGCGCGCGGACGACGGATTCCGGATGCGCGATGCGGCTGGCGCCGCACTGATGCTGATCGGCCAGCAGATCCAGATGGCCGGATTTCGGCCGCTTGATTGGGAAGGTGTCTCGTCGTTGTCGCCCGTGTTCGGCTGTTCGATGGCGCGCGTGAGGGGAGAGGGCGCGCAGGTACGGTGCGAGTCGGTGCGCGGTGCGTCGGATGCGTTGCTGATCCGGTATGTCGGCGATGCCGTGTCGACGTGGCCCACCGTGAGCGGCCAGGTGTCGGATTGCCTCGGGCAGGGTATCGGCGTGTCCGGCGAACATGCGCCGGTGGAGAACCGCTTCGATGTGCACACCAGTCCGTCGACGGGCGAGCCTGAACTGTATTGCGAAGGAAGCGGCCGTCCGGGCACGCCGCAGCCGGTCGTGTCGGGAATCGATCAGTTGCGGGTGCGCTATCTTCGCCGCGGCGGCACGCAGTTCGTCGAGGCCGATGCATTGCGCGGCGACGACTGGCGCGATGTCGTGGCCGTGCATGTCTGCGTGCGTGCGCGCGGCGAACCGACGGGCGAGCCGGTGCGGCACGTCGACTGCGACGGCCGCACGGTCGTTGCGCAAGACGGCCGCGTGCGTCGGACGCTCGATCGCATCGTCGCGTTGCGCAATGCCGCGCGCACATTCGGCGATACGTCGCGTGATGCCGCGGATGAACGCGAGGTGCCGCGATGAACGGAGCGAGGCAGTGCGCGCGCAAGAGGTCGCGGTGCGTTGCGACACGCGACATGCATGAGCGAATCGAAACACGCCGTGACGGTCCGCGGCAGGCTGCAGGTGCGAAAGTCCGACCCGCGAGCCAGCAAGCGCCGTACAGACGTTTGCGGTCAGCCAGGCGCGATTGGCGTCGCGACGCGGGCCTCGCATTGCCTGCGGTGATCGCGGTTGGCGCGGCGGTGGCGGCGCTGACCGGCACGTGGTTCGAAGCAGCACTGACGGAATCGCGCCGCACGCGCGCATTATCCGATCGGCTGGTCGCATTCCAGGCAGCCGATGCCGCGCTGGCAGCGTGCACCGCGCGATTGCGCCGGGGCGCGGCGCCGTACGTGAGCGAAGGCGAGTCGCACGCGGAGCCCGACGCGTGGCGGCGCGTGCCGGCGCTGGTGGCCGCCGAAGCGTTCGCGCCATTCGCCGGATGGCCGATGGCCGTTCAACCGCCGCGATGCCTGATCGAAGCGTGGCGCGGGGCGGGGCCGGCCGGCGGCCGCGCTTACGTCGTCACCGCGCGTGGCGTCGGTGCGCATGCATCGAGCGCAGTCTGGCTGCAGCACCAGGTCGCGATCCGTGATGGACACATCGTCGCCTTGCACTGGCGTCGCGTCGCGACGGTGCTTCGATGAATGGTCGCGCGTCCGTGTACCGCTCGGCGGGATTCACGCTGATCGAACTGATGATCGTGCTCGCGATCGTTGCGGTGCTGGCCGGATGGGGCATCCCGTCGTATCGCGAGCATGTCGTGCGCGTTCATCGCGCGTCGGCGGTCGCCGCGTTGTACCGCGCGGCCCAATATCTCGAAACACTGGACGGTGTGCCGCCTTCGACATTGCCGATGGCGCTCACGCACGCGCCGCCGGACGGGCGCGCGGTCTATCGGCTGGTGCTCAGGCGGCCGGACCGCGACGATTCGCCGGTGAGCTATGACCTGGAGGCCATCCCGCTCGACACGGGCCCGATGCACGACGACGCGTGCGGTGCATTCACGCTGCGTTCTGACGGGACGAAAGGCAATGTGCGAAGTGACGGCGCCGACGGACAGGTCGCGGCGTGCTGGGGCGTGCGTTGAGTTTGGCGGGAAGGCGCGCCACGGCGCTTGGCCGTGCGCGCGGGATGCAGACGAAGGTCAGTCGTCGTGCGTGTCGAGACCACGCTCGTCGCGGGACTGCTTCCAGATCCGGTAGACCTCCCATGCAGCGAAACCGAGAGTGCCCCACTTCAGCGCGGGGCCCGCACTCGCGCGCAGCAGCGAGCGAACGGGTTTGGCGAGCACGAGCGATGCGAGCGAGCTCAGCATCGGATACTGGTTGACGAGCTGTCCGAGGTTCGCGTTCAGGTTCTTGGCAGACTGGCTGAACTTGTTGCTGGACAGGCCGGGGATGAACACCTTGAGCCAGCTGAAGCGCGTCACCGCGCGGCGCATGTCGCCGGCAGCTTCCGCGAGCTCGAGCCGCTCGACTTCGGATCGCAGGATCAGCAGTTCCTTGCGGAGCGCGCGATGCTGCGACGCGCTCCAGTTCGATCGCGACGAATGGGAGCGGGGTGAATTGCCCGTGACGTTCTGGCTCATGGCGCGTCGGCGAAGTAGGTGGGAGGGGTGAGCGCGACTGCGTTCACGGCTTGCCGCGGAACAGTTCGCGGTCTTTCTCGAGTTCGGCGAGCGTCGCCTCGAATACGGTCGGCGCGTCGCGCAGGCCCGAGCGGGCCTTCAGTGCGCATGCGATTCCGCCCGCGGCGTACAGCGCGGTGATCGCCGCGAGCGACTGCCAGCGGTAGGTATCCCAGAACGCGATCGCGATGAGCACGGTCAGGCTGATGAGCGCCATCGTGGCGAGCATCATCGCGGCGAGCCCGAGGAACAGCACGCCCATCAGGCGCTCCTTCTCCTCGGCAAGCTCGATGCCCACCAGTTCGAGGCGCGTTTGCAGAAGGCCGATCGCGGAGCCGACGAGGCGGCGCAGCGGTCCTTGGCCGGACGGCTGCGAGGTGGTGTCTGTCGTCATGGGTGAGGTGCGTGCGCGTGCAGTGTGCAGCTAGGACAAAGCCGGCCGGCGGAAACCGCCGGCTGGCTTCGACGCCCGTTGGCCGCGCGACGCGGCCAACGGGACGAAACGGCGCAGAGCGCGTTACTTGCGGTTGATCAGCAGGCCGATCAGCACGCCCACGCCGGCGGCGACGCCGATCGACGTCCACGGATGCTCGTGCACGTAGTCGTCGGTCGCGCGTGCGGCCTTCTTGCCTTTCTCGACCACCACGACCTGGACGTCGGCCGCCTTTTCCTTGGCCTGCTTGAGGCGCGACATGGCTTTCTCGCGCAGCTCGGCCGCACGGTCGCCCGTGCTGCTCGCAGCTTGCTTGAGCAGGTCCTCGGCGTCCGACAGAACGGTTTTGATATCCGACATCAGTTTCTCCTTGTTGATTTCCGACATTGCAACTCCCTTCGTGCTGTCATGCTGCAGGTTCACATCGTAGCGAAACGCCTGCCTGCTGGCGAGCCGGGAAGACACACAACGGCAGTGCAAGACCGCATGGTAAACGACTTGTAATCATCAACAGAGCGGCAAACGGGGTGAAAAGTTTCCCCGCGGCCGCCCGTCCAGCACCGGCACCAGGCAAAAATGACAAAAAAGTATGAATATCAAACGGAATAATCGTTCGCACGCCCCATTGCTTCCCGTAAGCTGACACACTTTCCCGCGCCGATCCGGGCGCGGTTTCAACCAGCATCGTTCGAGGAGGGAACATCATGAGTCTGCGTCTTGGCGACATCGCACCGGATTTCGAGCAGGAATCGAGCCTGGGCCCGATCAAGTTTCACGAATGGCTCGGCAACAGCTGGGGCGTCCTGTTCTCCCATCCGGCCGACTACACGCCGGTGTGCACGACCGAACTCGGGCTGACCTCGAAGCTGAAGGGCGAATTCGAGAAGCGCAATGTAAAAGTGATCGCGCTGTCGGTCGACGGTGTCGAGTCGCACAAGGGCTGGATCAACGACATCAACGACACGCAGTCGACGGTCGTCGGCTTCCCGATCATCGCCGATGCGGACCGCAAGGTTTCGCAGCTGTACGACATGATCCACCCGAACGCGAACGAAACGCTGACGGTGCGTTCGCTGTTCGTGATCGACCCGAACAAGAAGGTGCGGCTCACCATCACGTACCCGGCCAGCACGGGGCGCAACTTCGACGAAGTGCTGCGCGTGATCGACTCGCTGCAGTTGACCGACAACTACAAGGTCGCGACGCCCGGCAACTGGAAGGACGGCGACGATGTCGTGATCGTCCCGTCGCTGCAGGATCCGGAAGAGCTGAAGAAGCGTTTCCCGAAGGGCTTCAACGCGGTGCGTCCGTATCTGCGCCTCACGCCCCAGCCGAACAAGTAAGCATCGGCTGCAGAGGAACGCGATACCGGGCCGGCGGCCCGGTGCGCGGATACGATGAAAAACGGCCCGCCCGGCATGACTGCCGGGCGGGCCGTGTCTTTTGCGCAAGCACGGCGCGGCGCGGTTGCCGCGCTCGCCGCATCCGGACGATCAGAAGAATGCCTGGATGCCTGTCTGCGCGCGGCCGAGGATCAGTGCGTGGATGTCGTGCGTGCCTTCGTACGTGTTGACCACTTCGAGGTTCACGAGGTGGCGCGCGACGCCGAATTCGTCGGAGATACCGTTGCCGCCGAGCATGTCGCGCGCGAGTCGTGCGATGTCGAGCGCCTTGCCGCACGAGTTGCGCTTCATGATCGACGTGATCTCGACGGCCGCCGTGCCTTCGTCCTTCATCCGGCCGAGGCGCAGCACGCCTTGCAGGCCGAGCGTGATTTCGGTCTGCATGTCGGCGAGCTTCTTCTGGATCAGCTGGTTCGCGGCGAGCGGCCGGCCGAACTGCTGGCGGTCGAGCACGTACTGGCGCGCGGTGTGCCAGCAGGACTCGGCCGCGCCGAGCGCGCCCCATGCGATCCCGTAGCGCGCCGAGTTCAGGCACGTGAACGGGCCGCGCAGGCCGCTCACGTTCGGCATCAGGTTCTCTTCCGGCACGAACACCTCGTCGAGGACGATTTCGCCGGTGATCGACGCGCGCAGCCCGACCTTGCCGTGGATCGCGGGCGCCGACAGGCCCTTCCAGCCTTTCTCGAGGATGAAGCCGCGGATCGCGTCCTTGCCGTTCTCTTCGAGCTTCGCCCACACGACGAACACGTCGGCGATCGGCGAGTTCGTGATCCACATCTTCGCGCCGGACAGCGAGTAGCCGCCGGGCACTTTCTTCGCGCGAGTGACCATGCTGCCCGGATCGGAGCCGTGGTTCGGCTCGGTCAGCCCGAAGCAGCCGATCCATTCGCCGGTGGCGAGTTTCGGCAGGTACTTCTGCTTCTGCGCGTCGGAGCCGAATTCGTGGATCGGGACCATCACGAGCGACGACTGCACGGACATCATCGACCGGTAGCCTGAGTCGACGCGCTCGATTTCGCGGGCGATCAGGCCGTAGCTGACGTAGTTGAGGCCGGGGCCGCCGTATTCCTCGGGAATCGTCGGGCCGAGCAGGCCGACTTCGCCCATCTCGCGGAAGATTTCGGCGTCGGTGCGTTCGTGGCGGAACGCTTCGGTGACGCGCGGTGCGAGCTTGTCCTGCGCGTACGCCTGCGCGGCGTCACGCACCATCCGCTCTTCTTCGGTCAGTTGCTGGTCGAGCAGCAGCGGGTCGTCCCAATGAAAAGTTGCAGCACTCATCGTCTCATCTCCTGTCGACCCGAGTTAGCGCTTTAGCGCTTACTCGGGTCCCATGCTTCGCGGTCGACCCCAGTTAGCGTTTTAGCGCTTACTCGGGTCCCATGCTTTGCGGTCGATCCCTGATTCAGTCGGGTTTGTTGCCTGAGAGTTTGCTTGACGCAAGTTCCGCTGTGCGGAACAATGTTTTGCAAATCGACCTCAGTGTAGCACCAGATGACACTTTCAACCATCGACGAAACCACGATCGACGAACGCAAGTTCGTCGTCGCGCTCGCGCGCGGGCTCGACCTGCTGCGCGCATTCCGGCCCGGGGAGACGATGCTCGGCAACCGCGACTTCGCGGAGCGCACGGGGCTGCCGAAAGCGACGGTGAACCGGCTCGCCTACACGCTGACCGTGCTCGGCTACCTGCGTTACGACGAGGCGCTCGGAAAGTATGCGCTCGACGCCGGCGTGCTGTCGCTCGGCTACGCGCTGCTGTCGGGCTCGGGCACGATCGACCTCGCACGGCCGCACATGCAGGCGCTCGCGCGCGACATCGGCGCGGCCGTGTCGCTCGGTTGCCGCGACGGGCTCGACATGATCTACCTGGAGACGATCCGCAGCGAGACCGCGCTGACGCTCGGGCTCGCGCCCGGTTCGCGGCTGTCGATGCTGACGAGCTCGATGGGGCGCGCGTACCTGGCCGTGCAGCCGGAAGACGTGCGCCGCGCGCTTTATGCGGAGCTGCATCGTGCGACCGGCGGCGCGGCCGACGCCGATGCGCTCGTCGCCGCCGCGCAGCAGGCGGTGGCCGAGTTCTCGGCGGGAGGCTGCTGCTATTCGTTCCGGGCGTGGCACATGGACGTCAACGCGGCGGCCGTCCCGTTTCGCGAGCCGCGCGAGGGGCGCTGGCTGATCCTGAGCTGCAGCGGCCCCGCGTCGTCGATGGACGAGGAAGTGTTCCGTACGCAGGTCGGGCCGAAGCTGAAGGCGCTCGCGCAGCGGCTCGGGCAGACGGCCTGAGCGAGGGGCGCAAGCCGCAGGGAGGGGCGCCGGTACGGTCGGCAGCGTACGAGCACGCCGCCGCCGGTTGTGCCACGAACGAACCGCGCGCATGATCGTTCGCCAGCTCACCGACGAAGAGGCTTGACATGTCTCACGCGGAATCGATGGAAGGCGGATGCGCATGTGGCGCGATCCGGTACCGGATCACCCATGTCCCGGCCGACGCCGGTTTTTGCCACTGCCGGCTCTGTCAGCGCACGACCGGCGCGGCGGTCGTCGCGTCGGCATCGGTGCCGATCGACGCGTTCGAATACCTGCAAGGCGAGCCGACGGTGTATGCGTCGAGCGCGTGGGGCGAGCGGCGCTTCTGCGGCCGTTGCGGCGCGCAGCTCGACTACCGGCTCAGGGATGCACCCAGGACGGTCGAGATCAATTACGCGACGCTCGACGAGCCGTCGCGGCTACGTCCGGCCTGGCATGTCTGGTATGGGGATCGCTTTCCGGGCATCGAGATCGACGACGATCTGCCCAAGTACGATGACGGTGGAAGGGCGTAAGCGGTAGGTCACCGCCGACATCCACAGCAGGAAACGAGGCGCGCGCGTTCCCGCGAAGCCGGTTTTTCCACGAGGCCGGCAACCGCCCGCCGGACCTCGGACGACAGGGCAAGCCAGACGGCCCGATGGCTTCGTTACATCACCTGCATTCCACTGTCGTCACGCGACGCCCCGCGTGTGCGCCTCCCCTCATCCACCGAGGCTCAGGCCGTCACGACCTTCGCAAACACGGGCCCCTGCATGAACCGCACGTCGTACTGGCGCAGCAGCTCGCACTGCGTTTCGTCGACGACACCGTCGAAGATCAGCGGGATCCGCACGCGCTGTGCATACGCGACGAGCGCCTTGACCATCCCGTCGCGCAATGCGATGCCCGCATCCATCTTGATGTAGTCCGGGCGCGCCATCTCCGATTCGACCGCGAGGATGCGGCCCGGGTCCGGCAGCTTGTCGGCGACCTTGAAGCCGTGATGCTGGTAGCTGCGCGTCAGGTAGCCGAGGAAGGTCTTGTGCGCGACCGCGACCGCCGGCAGCTCGATCACGATCCGCTCGGCCGGCAGCCCGAAGCGCTGCAGCACCGACGAGAAATGCTTGCCGTGGTCGTACTTCACGCTTTTCAGCAGCCGTTCGTGCACGCGCAGGAACAGCAGCCCATGGCGCTGTGCGCCGAAGAAATTGATCGCGTGCAGCGCGCGCGACAGGCGGTCGATCGCGACGAGCGTCTGGTCGTCGACGGCCGAGTCGACCGGATCGTGCGGCGCGCCCGTGACGACCGTCACGGCCTGGAAGCCGAGCTCGTCGCCGTAGCGCTCGATCGCATCGGCGAACGACGTCGATTGCGGTGCGCCCGGCATCGTCACGTCGTAGATCGGTTCGTAGGCGCTGCCCAGCGTGCGCTCGGGCAGGTTCGCGCTTGCGGTGCCGCCATCGGCGAGCGCGAGGTGATCCCGCAGATACGGCAGTTGCCCGGCACGGGCGACCAGCTCGGGAATGGTGGGCGGAATCATCGGCGTAAGAAGGAAAAACGGCGGCCGAACGGGCCGCCTCGTAGCTTGATATTAGCAGCGCCGGCCAAGCTCGGCTCGGCGTTTCGTTCATATGGTTATCCCGTCGTCGACGCTTCGCCTAGGGTTTACGTTGATTTCACTATTCGTAATTGGTTTTACTATTCGTAAATCCAGGATTTGTCGCCGATCAAGAAATGCGGCATGCGGGCGCCGCGAAACGGCGCCGTTCACGAATCAACAGGAAGCAAGGAGCGAGACGTGGCGGTTGACAGGAATTGCATGCGGGAGAGCGGCGCGGCGCGCCGGCAGGCGACGGGCGGGATGACGGGCGTGCCGGCGAGCGCCCGGCAGGGTTGAGGGGCGGATGGCGACCATGAGCATCGATTACCAAACGCTGAAGTTCGAATACCGCCCGCGTGCGCAGGACGCGACCGTTCACCCGGTGATTGTCGTCGGCGCGGGCCCGGTGGGCCTCGCGGCCGCGATCGACCTGGCGCAGCAGGGCCTACCCGTCGTGCTGCTCGACGACGACGACACGCTGTCGACCGGCTCGCGCGCGATCTGCTTCGCGAAGCGCACGCTCGAGATCTTCGACCGGCTCGGCTGCGGCGAGCGTTTCGTCGACAAGGGCGTGAGCTGGCACGTCGGCAAGGTGTTCCTGCAGGACGAGCAGCTGTACGCGTTCGACCTGCTGCCCGAGGAAGGGCATGCGCGCCCCGCGTTCATCAACCTGCAGCAGTACTACGTCGAAGGCTACCTGGCCGACCGCGCGTTCGAGCTGCCGAACATCGACATCCGCTGGAAGCACAAGGTGACGGGCATCGACCAGTCGGCCGAACACGCAGTGCTGACGATCGAGACGCCGGAAGGCGTCGCGACGCTGCGCGCGCAGTACGTGATCGCGGCCGACGGCTCGCGCAGCCCGATGCGCACGATGATGGGCCTCGAAAGCCACGGCCGCACGTTCAAGGACCGTTTCCTGATCGCCGACGTGAAGATGAAGGCGGAGTTTCCGACCGAGCGCTGGTTCTGGTTCGATCCGCCGTTTCACCCGAATCAGTCGGTGCTGCTGCATCGCCAGCCCGACAACGTATGGCGCATCGACTTCCAGCTCGGCTGGGATGCCGACCCCGTCGCCGAGAAGCAGCCGGAGCGCGTGATCCCGCGCGTGCGTGCGCTGCTCGGACCGGACGTCGAGTTCGAGCTCGAATGGGTGAGCGTCTATACGTTCCGCTGCCAGCGGATGGACTCGTTCCGGCACGGCCGCGTGCTGTTCGCGGGCGATTCCGCGCACGGCGTGTCGCCGTTCGGCGCGCGCGGCGCGAACAGCGGCGTGCAGGATGCCGACAACCTCGCGTGGAAGCTGAAGCTCGTGCTCGACGGCCGCTCGGCCGACAGCCTGCTCGACACGTATGCGAGCGAGCGCGAGTTCGCGGCCGACGAGAACATCCGCAACTCGACGCGCTCGACCGACTTCATCACGCCGAAAAGCCCGGTGTCACGCGTGTTCCGCGACGCGACGCTGAAGCTTGCACGCGACTGCGAATTCGCGCGCAAGCTCGTGAACAGCGGCCGCCTGTCGGTGCCGGCGGTGCTCGCCGATTCGCCGCTGAACACGCCGGACCGCAACGGCGACGCCTTCGCGGGCGCGATGCGGCCGGGCGCGGCGGCGGCCGATGCGCCGGTGCGTACGCAGGGCGCGTCGGGCTGGCTGTTGCAGCATCTGGGCAGCGGCTTCACCGGTGTGCTGTTCGGGTTGCCTGGCGATGCGGCCGCGCTCGCGCAGGCGCTCGACGGCCTCGCGCTGCCGGTGCGGCCCGTGCTCGTCGTGCCGGCCGGGCACGCGCAGCCGGTCGCGGGTGTCGTCGTCGTGGAGGACGTCGACGGCTTCGCCGCGCAACGCTACGACGCGAAGCCCGGCACGTTCTACCTGCTGCGTCCCGACCAGCACGTGTGTGCGCGGTCGCGCACGCTCGACCGTCAGGCGCTGGCCGACGCACTGGCGCGCGCGACCTGCGCACGCTGAAAACGATAAATACACCGGAGACTCCGTCATGCCCCCACTCGACACCCGCCCGCGCCTGGCTGATCCGGACGCGTTCTACGAAGCGCTGATCGACATGCATCGCGACCTGTCCGACGCCGACAGCCAGCTCGTCAACGCGAAGCTGATCCTGCTGCTCGCGAACCAGATCGGTGACGCCGACGTGCTGCGCGAAGCGATGGCGCTCGCGCGCCGGGGCGTGACGCCGCCCGTGCATCCGGCCGCCGAGGTGACGCAATGAGCGCGGCGCCGGCCGACGCGCGCGTGCTCGAAGTCGAGCGCGTGATCGACGAGACCCATCGCCCGGGCTTCCACTGGATGCTGCTCGTGTTGTGCGGGCTGTGCCTCGTGATCGACGGCTTCGATGCACAGGCGATGGGCTACGTCGCACCGAGCGTGATCGCCGAATGGGGCGTGCCGAAGCAGGCGCTTGGGCCCGTGTTCAGCGCGAGCTTGTTCGGAATGCTGATCGGCGCGCTCGGGCTGTCGGTGCTGGCCGACCGGATCGGGCGGCGCCCGGTGCTGATCGGCTCGACGCTGTTCTTCGCGGTGACGATGCTCGCGACGCCGTTCGCGGGTTCGATCCCGGTGCTGATGGCGCTGCGCTTCGTCACGGGCCTCGGCCTCGGCTGCATCATGCCGAACGCGATGGCGCTGGTCGGCGAGTTCAGCCCGGCCGCGCATCGCGTGAAGCGGATGATGATCGTGTCGTGCGGCTTCACGCTCGGCGCGGCGATCGGCGGCTTCATCAGCGCCGCGCTGATTCCGGCGCTCGGCTGGCGGTCGGTGTTCTTCGTCGGCGGCGCGGTGCCGCTCGTGCTGACGATCGCGATGGTCGCGCGGCTGCCGGAGTCGCTGCAGTTCCTGGTGCTGAAAGGGCGCGTCGCGCAGGCACGTGAGTGGCTCGCGCATTTCGCGCCGCAGGCCGGCATCGATGCGAACACGCGGATCGTCGTGCGCGAGCGCGCCGCAACCGGCGCGCCGGTCGCCGAGCTGTTCAGCCACGGCCGCCTGCCGGTCACGCTGCTGCTGTGGTCGATCAGCTTCATGAACCTCATCGACCTGTACTTCCTGTCGAACTGGTTGCCGACCGTGATGCGCGACGCGGGCTATTCGCCGGGCACGGCCGTGATCGTCGGCACGGTGCTCCAGACGGGCGGCGTGATCGGCACGCTGTCGCTCGGCTGGTTCATCGAACGCTACGGCTTCGTGCGCGTGCTGTTCGCCTGCTTCGCGTGCGCGGCCGTGTCGGTGGGGCTGATCGGCTCGGTCGCGCATGCGTTGCCGTGGCTGCTGGTGGTCGTGTTCGCGGGCGGGTTCTGCGTGGTCGGCGGGCAGCCGGCCGTGAACGCGCTCGCGGGCCAGTATTACCCGACGTCGCTGCGCTCGACGGGCATCGGCTGGAGCCTCGGCATCGGCCGGATCGGCTCGGTGCTCGGGCCGCTCGTCGGCGGACAACTGATTGCGCTCAACTGGTCGAACGGTGCGCTGTTCCACGCGGCCGCGGTGCCCGTGCTGTGCTCGGCGCTGTTCGTCCTGGGGCTTGCCGGTGTGACGCGGCGCAACGGCGCGCAGGCGCCGAACGCCGCGATGAATTGAGGGAGAAAGGAAACGATGATGCTTGACCTGTCTAAACCGGCGACCGCCGGCTACCAGAGCGGTTTCGCGAACGAATTCGCGACCGAGGCACTGCCCGGCGCGCTGCCGCACGGCCGCAACTCGCCGCAGCGCGCGCCGTACGGGCTGTATGCGGAGCAGTTGTCGGGCACGGCGTTCACCGCGCCGCGCGGCCACAACCGCCGCTCGTGGCTGTACCGCATCCGCCCGGCGGCCGTGCACCGGCCGTTCGAGCCGTATGCGGGGCCGCAACGGCTCGTGTCGGAGTTCGGCGATTCGACCGACGTGCCGCCGACACCGCCGAACCAGCTGCGCTGGGATCCGCTGCCGATGCCGGTCGAGCCGACCGATTTCGTCGACGGGCTCGTGACGATGGCCGGCAATGGCTCGGCCGCCGCGATGAACGGCTGCGCGATCCACCTGTACGCGGCGAACCGCTCGATGCAGGATCGCTTCTTCTACAGCGCGGACGGCGAACTGCTGATCGTGCCGCAGCAGGGGCGCCTGTTCATCGCGACCGAATTCGGCCGGGTCGACGTCGAGCCGTTCGAGATCGCGGTGATCCCGCGCGGCGTGCGTTTTGCCGTCACGCTGCCGGACGGCGATGCGCGCGGCTATATCTGCGAGAACTTCGGCGCCCAGCTGCGCCTGCCGGATCTCGGCCCGATCGGCTCGAACGGTCTCGCGAACCCGCGCGACTTCCTGACGCCGCACGCCGCGTACGAAGACCGCGAAGGGGCGTTCGAGCTGATCGCGAAGCTGAACGGCCGGCTGTGGCGCGCGGACATCGGCCATTCGCCGCTCGACGTCGTCGCGTGGCACGGCAACTACGCGCCGTACAAGTACGACCTGCGCCTGTTCAACACGATCGGCTCGATCAGCTACGACCATCCCGATCCGTCGATTTTCCTGGTGCTGCAGTCGCAGAGCGACACGCCGGGCGTCGACACGATCGACTTCGTGATCTTCCCGCCGCGCTGGCTCGCGGCCGAGGATACGTTCCGCCCGCCCTGGTTCCACCGCAACGTCGCGAGCGAATTCATGGGGCTCGTGCACGGCGCTTATGACGCGAAGGCCGAAGGTTTCGTGCCGGGCGGAGCGAGCCTGCACAACTGCATGTCGGGCCACGGGCCCGACGCGGATACGTTCGAGAAGGCGTCCGCGAGCGACACGACGAAGCCGCACAAGGTCGACGCGACGATGGCATTCATGTTCGAAACCCGCACGCTGATCCGGCCGACGCGCTACGCGCTCGACACCGCGCAGCTGCAGGCCGACTACTTCGAATGCTGGCAAGGCATCAAGAAACATTTCAATCCGGAGCAAAAATGAGCGATACCCAAGACTGGCGCGCGACGCTCGACCCGGCCCGCAAGAGCTGGGTCGAGACGGCGAACGACGCCGCCTGCGATTTCCCGATCCAGAACCTGCCGTTCGGGATCTTCAGCGATGCGAAGCAAGCGTCGCGCCGTGCGGGTGTGGCGCTCGGCGACCAGATCGTCGATCTCGCGGCGCTCGCGCGCGCGGGCCTCGTGACGCTGCCGGCCGGCGCCGACGTGTTCGCCGCGCCGACGCTCAATGCGTTCATCGCGCTCGGCCGTGACGCATGGCGTAGCGTGCGCGTGCAGCTGTCTGATCTGCTTTCGCGCGACAACGCGCGGTTGCGCGACGATACGGCGCTGCGTGCGCAGGTGCTCGTCGCGCAGCGCGACGCGACGCTGCATCTGCCGGTCGACATTCCCGGCTATACCGATTTCTATTCGTCGAAGGAGCACGCGACCAACGTCGGCTCGATGTTCCGTGATCCGAAGAATGCGCTGCTGCCGAACTGGTCGGAGATGCCGATCGGCTACAACGGCCGCGCGTCGTCGGTGGTCGTGAGCGGCACGCCGGTGCGGCGCCCGAACGGGCAACTGAAGCTGCCCGACCGGGAGCGCCCGGTATTCGGCGCGTGCCGCAAGCTCGACATCGAACTGGAGACGGGTTTCATCGTCGGGAAGGGCAACGCGCTCGGCGAGCCGATCGCGTGCGAGGATGCGGAAGCGCATATCTTCGGGATGGTGCTGCTGAACGACTGGAGCGCGCGCGACATCCAGCAGTGGGAATACGTGCCGCTCGGGCCGTTCAATTCGAAGGGCTTCGCGACGACGATCTCGCCGTGGATCGTCACGCTCGACGCGCTCGAACCGTTCCGCGTCGCGCAGCCGGAGCAGTCGCCGCAGCCGCTCGCGTATCTGCGGCACGCGGGCAAGCATGCGTTCGACATCGCGCTGGAAGTGACGCTGCGCGCGGAAGGGGCGGCCGAAGCCACGTCGATCAGCCGCACGAACTTCAAGCACATGTACTGGACGATGGCGCAGCAGCTCGCGCATCACACGGTCGCGGGCTGCAACACGCGCGTGGGCGACCTGATGGGTTCGGGCACGATCAGCGGGCCGACGAAGGATTCGTTCGGCAGCCTGCTCGAACTGACGTGGAACGGCAAGGAGCCGGTCGCGCTGAACGGTGGCGGCAGCCGCGCATTCATCGAGGACGGCGACGAGCTCACGCTCGCCGGATGGTGCCAGGGCGACGGTTACCGGGTCGGCTTCGGCGCGTGTGCGGGCAAGATTTTGCCGGCGCGCAGCGCGTGACGGATCGCAGCGCGAAACGTTACGCGTAGGTCACGTGTCGATCGCGCGTAGTCCGGAAGGACAGGGTGGCCCGCATTGCGCGGGCCGTTTTCGTTTACTTCGGGAGGGACGCGAGCAGGCTGACGCGTATCGGTTCATGGCGCTGCGCGCCAACGCCAACGCCAACGCCAATCTGCATCAAACCGCGCGTTGCAGCGCGACGCGACGCTCCCACAGCGCGGCCGCGACGAACGCCGCGACACAGACGACCAGCACGCCGACCAGTGCGTGGCTGCCCAGTTGTTCCATCAACGCGCCGGCGACCAGCGGGCCGCCGAAGCTCGCGGCGCTCCACGACGCCGACACGAGCGAGCTCGCGGTGACGAGCGCCGCACCGCGGAAGCGTTCGCCGCATGCGACGAGCGACAGCGTGTAGATGCTGCCGGCCGCCGCGCCGAGCACGAACAGCAACGGCCAGCACAGCCACGGATTGGCGATCACGAACGGCAGCAGCGGCAGGCCGGCGAGCACGATCCAGCCTGCGCCGAGGTGCACGCGCTCGCGGCCGAGCTTGTCCGCGAGCCAGCCGATCGGAAACTGCATCGCGGTATCGCCGAACAGCATGATCGACGCGAGCAGCACGGCAGTGGCGCTCGCGACGCCGTGATCCATCGCGTAGAGCGGCAGCAGCGACAGCGCGAGCGTATCGAACAGCGCGAAGAAGCCCGTGCCGATGATCAGCGCGGGCATGCGCGGCAGGATGTCGAGCCAGCGGCCGTGCGCTTCGTGATGCGCGTCGTCGCCGGCGAGCGGCGCGCGCCGGATCGTCGCGAGCGTCGGCAGCGCGAGCAGGAACAGCGCGCCGCACAGCGCGAAGCGGATGCTCGTCGCGCCCGCGATCTGGCTCACGAGCACGGGGCCCGCCATCTGGAACAGCGTGAAATTGGTCGCGTAGATCGCGACGACGCGGCCGCGCGTCGAATCGTCGGCGAGCTGGTTGACCCACGCCTCGCCGATCGTGAACAGCAGCATCAGCGCGGCGCCGCACAGCACGCGCAGCGCGCCCCAAAGGATCAGGTCCGACGTGAACTGCATCAGCGCGGTGGCCGCCGCGAGCAGCACGACCGACACGACGATCGCGCGGCGCGAGCCGATGTGCCGCGCGAGCGCGGTGACGAACGGGACGATCGCGAGGCCGCCGAGCGCCTGCGCAGCCGTCAGCATCCCGACCACGTTGGTGCCGTGTCCGGCCTCGGTCAGTGCGAGTGCGGTGAGCGGCAGCGTGGCGCCGGTGCCGAGACCGACGACCGCGACGCTCAGAATGAGTGCGAGGAAATCGCGATTAAGAATGGCTTTCATCGGCGGGGATGCTACACCGCGGACCTTGAAAGGTCCATGAAGGCCATCAGCTTCGAGTGGAGTTGTGCACGCAACGATTTCGACAGGGTTGCGTTACACGTACTCGGTCGGCGCTGCCACCGGTCGGCGTTCGAGCGACGCCGACCACAGCGTGAGCGCGAGCGCCGCGACAGCCATCGCAACGCCGACCCACGGCAGGTTCACGAGCGATACGCCGGATCCGATCGCCATCCCGCCGAGCCATGCGCCGGTCGCGTTGCCGAGGTTGAACGCACCCTGGTTCAGCGTCGACGCGAGGTTCGGCGCGTCGCTGGCACGGTCGACGATCAGGATCTGCAGCGGCGGCACGATCGCGAACGCGAGGATGCCCCACACGAAGATCGTCGCGAGCGCGGCGAACGGCAGGTGCATCGTGCCCGCGAACAGCGCGAGAACCACGCCGATCAGCGCGAGCGTCGCGATCAGCGACGGCATCCGGCGCCAGTCGGCGAGCTTGCCGCCGAGCGTGCCGCCGACCGTCAGCCCGAGGCCGAACAGCAGCAGCACGTAGGTGACCTGGCGTGGCGAGAAACCCGTCACGTCTTCGAGGATCGGCGTGATGTACGTGAACACGCTGAACAGGCTGGCCGAAGCGAGCACGCTGATGCCGAGCACCATCAGCACCTGCGGGTGCTTCAGCACGCTGAATTCGCGCGTGATGCTGGTGTCGGGCATCGCGAGATGCTTCGGCAGGCAGACGGCAAGCGCGGCGGCCGCGGCGATGCCGATGCCGGTGACGGCCCAGAACGTCGCGCGCCAGCCGTATGCCTGGCCGAGCGCGGTGCCGAGCGGCACGCCGAGCACGTTCGCGAGCGTGAGGCCGGTGAACATCAGCGCGATCGCCTGCGCGCGACGGTTCGGCGCGACGAGGTTGCTCGCGACCACCGAGCCGATCCCGAAGAACGCGCCGTGGCAGAACGCGGTGACGACGCGCGCGGCCATCAGCACCGCATAGCCCGGGGCGATCGCGCAGAACAGGTTGCCCGCGATGAACAGCCCGATCAGGCCCATCAGCGCGCGTTTGCGCGGCATCTTCGCGGTGACGATCGCGAGGATCGGTGCACCGATCGTCACGCCGAGCGCATAGCCCGACACAAGCATGCCGGCGGCCGGGATCGACACGCCGAGATCGCGCGCGACATTGGGCAGCAGCCCCATGATCACGAACTCGGTGGTACCGATTCCAAATGCGGCGACGGCGAGGGCGAAAAGAGGTAAGGGCATCGCGGTGGGCTCGGGAAAAGCCGCCGCTCGGGCTGGCGCGGAATGCGCGGGACGGGCGGGCGGTAAGGCGAACGACAGCCGCGATTCTACTTCAGTGAAAACCCCTATGCTTGGGGCCAAAACGGTTGTTGCCGGCGTGCGACGCGATTGCCCGCGTGACGCTCACAGTGTGGGATTCGGCGGGGGGCGGCGGTGAAATTGCGGGGGGCGGAACGATGATGGCGGGGGCGTTAGGCGATGCGTTCGGGGGACTCGCCGACGCTCGTGGTCGAAGCGCTTGCCGGGTCGCCCCCAGTTTCCGTTGCCGCATCCGCCACGTCCGCGCGCGACGACGGCGAGCCGGCGGCTTCGATCGCGGCCGGATCGTCCCAGCCGTTTTCGAACAGGCACGCCTCGATCGGCATCCGCGCCGCCCAGCGCTCCTGCTCGAGCATCGGCTTTGCATAGAACGCGTCGACGTGCCCGACGCACAGCACCGCGATCGGCTTCGCGCCGTCGGGCATCCGCAGCAGCGCGCGCAGCGCATCGACGTCGAACAGCGATACCCAGCCCATCCCGAGCCCTTCGGCGCGGGCCGCGAGCCACATGTTCTGGATCGCGCAAGCCGCGGACGCGAGATCCATCTCCGGCAGCGTGCGGCGGCCGAACACGTGGCGCTCGCGGCCGTCGGCGAGCGCGACGACCAGCAGCTCGCCGCATTCGCGTACGCCTTCGACCTTCAGCCGCATGAATTCGTCCTGTCGCTCGCCGAGCGCGTCGGCGGTCGCACGGCGCTCGGCCTCGACCAGCGCGTGGATCGCGGTGCACAGCGCCGGATCGGTGATGCGGATGAAGCGCCACGGCTGCATGAAGCCGACACTCGGTGCGTGATGCGCCGCGCGCAGCAGGCGCGCGAGCACGGCGGGATCGACGGGCGCCGGCGTGAAGTGGCGCATGTCGCGCCGTTCGAAAATGGCGCGGTAGACGGCGGCGATGTCGGAATCGTCGAAACGCATGGACGGGAGGAGGCGGGATAACGTCGGCGCAACGATAGCAGACGGCGCGCGCACCGCGTTACATCATTTGAAACAAAGCGCGAAATTGTTGATGCAAAAGGTCGTGTTTTCAGCGGCGATCAAAAGCAAACGATTGCGGTATCGCTTGCAGCCATGAAACGAGCCGGTTTCGTCGATTTCTCAGCGATTCGCGGTCACGACGTTCTGCGGCGTGCCGGCATGCCACGCCTCGATGTTCAACAGTGTGGTGTGCGCGATCTCGGCGAGTGCCTCGCGCGTGAAGAATGCCTGGTGCGACGTGACGATCACGTTCGGGAACGTCAGCAGCCGCGCGAGCACGTCGTCCTGCAGCGGCAGGTCGGAGTGATCCTCGAAGAAGAGCCCGCTTTCCTCTTCGTACACGTCGAGCCCGAGATGGCCGAGCTGGCCGCTCTTGAGCGCGTCGACCAGCGCCTGCGCATCGACGAGGCCGCCGCGCCCGGTGTTGATCAGCATCGCGCCGTGCTTCATCCGCGCGAGCGTTCGCTCGTTGATCAGATGGTGCGTCGACGGCAGCAGCGGGCAGTGCAGGCTGACGATGTCGGCGTGGTGCAGCAATTCGTCGAGCGCGACATAGCGCGCGCCGAACGCGATCAGCTCGTCGTTGTACGGCGGTACCGAGTGCGCGAGCACATGCATCCCGAAGCCCATCATGATCTTCGCGAACACGCTGCCGATGATGCCGGTGCCGATCACGCCGACGGTCTTGCCGTGCAGGTCGAAGCCGAGCAGGCCATTCAGCGAGAAGTCGCCTTCGCGGGTGCGCGCGACGGCGCGCGGCAGGCGGCGGTTGAGGGCGAGGATCAGCGCGACCGCGTGCTCGGCAACCGCGTGCGGTGAATAGGCGGGCACGCGCACGACCGTGATGCCGAGCCGCTCGGCGGCGGCCAGGTCGACGTGGTTGAAGCCCGCCGAGCGCAGCGCGATCAGGCGCGTGCCGCCGTCCGCCAGCCGTTCGAGGACGGCCGCGTCGACGGTGTCGTTGACGAACGGGCAGACGACGTCATAGCCATGCGCGAGGATCGCGGTTTCCGCGTCGAGGTGCGACGGCTGGAAGTGCAGCCGATAGCCGAACTGCCGGTTGGCGGCAGCAAACGAATCGTCGTCGTACTGCCGGCTGCTGAACAGGATCACGCGCACGCTGCACCTCCGAAGGCTGACGCGCGCAGTTTACTGCAGCCCCGTGACGATGTCGGAGCGGTCGGGCCCGCGCGACGGCCGCAGGAAGCCGTAATCGGTGCGTTCGCGGTCCGGCTGCGCGCTGAAGTGATCGAGCGCGTGCTCGACGAAGCTGCGCGTGCGGGCCGGCACGTACTGGCGGTTCGGATAGACGAGCGACAACTGCGTGTCGGGATCGTCGATCCGGTAGCCGGCCATGAGCCGCACGAGCGCGCCGCTGGCGAGCGCGCTGGCGACGCACGGCTCGGGCAGCACGGCGATGCCCGCCCCGGCCACGGCCGCCGCGTGGACGAGCGCGAGCTGGTTGACCGTGCAGGTCGGACGCACCGTGACGGAATGTGCGACGCCGTCGTGGCCGACCAGTTGCCACGCGGGCGCATGCTGGTGCGGCGCGAGCGTGACCCAGTCGTGGCCAGGCAGGTCGTCGGGCAGGCGCGGCTCGCCGCGTCGCTCGAGATAGGCCGGTGCCGCGACCGCGACGAACGGGTTCGGTGAAAGGGCGTGGCCGATCAGCGTCGGGTTGCCGTCGAGCCGGTTGCCCGTGACGATGCCGACGTCGTACCCGGAATCGAGCACGTCGAGCGGCCCCTCGGCGACGGTCAGCTGCACGCGCAACTCGGGGTAGCGGCGCCGGAAGCTGCTGACGAGCGGCGTCAGCGCAAGCGGCGACAGCAGGCCCGACGCGACGACGCGCAGCGTGCCGGCCGGTTCGCGCACGGCATGCGCGACGGACGATTCGAGGTGATCGAATTCCTCGAGCAGCGCCCGGCACCCGTCGAGGTAGCGCACGCCGGCCTCGGTGAGCGACAGGTTCCGCGTGGTGCGGTGGATCAGCCGGGTGTTCAGGTGGCCCTCGAGCATCGCGATCGAACGCGTGACGAGTGCATTGGACACGCCGAGATGGTGCGCCGCGCGCCGGAAGCTCTGTTGCTCGGCGACGCAGACGAATACACGCATGGTCTGAATCTGGTTCATGGCTTGCGTATTTCTGGCCCGGTTGATTGATTATGGTTGTGGCTTTACGCCGCGCGACCTCGAAATCGCCTCGCGCGGCCCTCAGTTTTCCGTCGTATCGAAAAATCGTTTTCTTCGATTCCGCAGATGATTGTTCAATACAGCGCGATATCCGTCAACCTGAGAAAAGCGGCGGGTTGCGGAAAATCGAAATCGGGAGTAACGCGTTAAACGTAGTGCTGTCTGGCATGCCTGCCGTTCAAAGGTGGCACGATATTCGATAAGCATGTTTGGTGCGAATATTGTCTATTTTATTCAACGGGTTGTGAGCTATTTGTGTGAGTTTGTTCAGCTATTGGAAGGAAGCGTGCCCCAATTCATGCCGCAATAATGGATGTTTTGGATTGTGCGAGGGTTTTGCGTATCGGATTCCGCGTGATGATTTTCATCACGGATCTGGTCTATTTCAATCGATACGGAAGTCGCGCTGAAGCGGCGACGTTGACGGAGCGCGGTGTTATTGGCGGAGAAAATCGTGCGCTTGACGCCCGAGTGGAACCGTTTCACACCCTGGCCGACAATCCGTTTTCAATCCGGATGAGCGGTGTGCGACCCGCGCACGGCCGGCTGGCCCGGTTCGGCGACCGGGCCACCATCGCGCTGTCCGGCCGCGCGTGCCTCTTGCGCGAGGCGGCGGAACGCGGAATGATCGTTTAGTCCGCCATGCAGCGCGGCGGGCGTCCGTGCACTTCCTTTCCTCACCTTTTACCAGCCATGTCCATCGATTACTCGCCGATTCCCTGTCCCGTCGTCGTGCCGCTCGACGCGATCCTGCCCGAAGAACCGCTGCTGATGATGGGGGCCGGCCCGGTCCCGATCCCGGCCGCCGTCGCGAAGGCGAACACGGTCGTGATCAACCACCTCGGCGCGACGATGGCGAAGATCATCGAGCAGGTGAAGGAGATGGCGCGCTACGTGTTCCAGACCCGCACGAAGTGGGTGCTCGGCGTCGCGGGCCCCGGTTCGGCCGCGATGGAGATGGCGATCTCGAATCTCGCATGGCGCGGCACGCGCGTGCTGTCGATCCGCAACGGCTTCTTCAGCGCACGGATGGCCGAGATGGCCACGCGCGTCGGCGCCGACGTCTCGACACTCGAAGTGGCTGACCGCGCGGTCGCCGGCCTCGACGAGATCGCGGACGCGATCGCGCGCGAGCGGCCCGAAATCGTCACGATCGTGCAGGGCGAGACGTCGAACACCGTATGGAACCGCGACCTGCGCGACATCGCGGCGCTCGCGAAGGCGGCAGGCGCGCTGGTCGTGGTCGACGCGGTGTGCACGCTGTCGACGATGCCGCTCGAGATGGACGCGTGGGGCATCGACGCGGTGATCACCGGCGGCCAGAAGGGGCTGTCGTCGATCCCGGGCGTGTCGCTGATCGCGTTCTCCGACGCCGCATGGGAGCGCATGAAGCATCGCCCCGAACCGAACGCGCACTGGTGCCTCGACATGGCGCTCGCGGAGAACTTCTGGCACAACGCCGGCTATCACTACACGGCGCCCGTGTCCGGCGTGCTCGCGCTGCACGAAGCGCTGCGGCTCGTCTGCGCGGAGACGCTCGAAAGCCGCTTCGCGCGCCACCTGCGCTGCTCGCTCGCGCTGCAGGCGGGCGTCGAGTCGATGGGGCTCAAGCTCTATGCGCCGAAAGACTGCCGGCTCAATTCAGTGGTGGGGATCGAGACGCCGGAAGGGCTCACGCCGGGAATGGTCTGCGGCCATATCTCGAAGCAGTACCAGGTCGAGATTTCGGGCTCGTTCGGCTTGCCGATCGTACGGATCGGGCAGATGGGCGAGCAGTGCCGCGAACACAACCTGTTCCGCACGCTGCATGCGTTCGGCCGCACGATGGTCGACCTGAAGGTGCCGGTCGACCTGCCGGCCGGCGTCGCGGCGCTCGAACAGGAACTGTCGCGGCGCGGCGCGTAAGCGGGGAACGGGAAAAAGGGGCCGCACTCAGCGGCCCTGCATCGCGCGCCGGTACGTGTTCGGCGTCGTGCCATGTGCGTCGCGAAAGCGATGGCTGAAGTGGCCGGCGTTCGCATAGCCGCAGTCGGCCGCGATCTGCGCGAGCGGCAGCGCCGTCGTGCGCAGCAGCTCGCGTGCCCGCGCGAGGCGCTGCTCGGCCACCCACGCGTGCGGCGCGCGGCCGAACGACAGCCGGAACATCCGCGAGAAGTGGTACTCGGACAGTGCGGCGACGTCCGCGAGTTCGCCGAGCGTCAGCGGTTGCGTCAGGTACGTGTCGATGTAGTCGCGCACGCGGCGGCGCACGGCCGGTGCGAGCCCGCCGCGGAACGACGTGTCGGTGCGGGTCGTGCTCTGCCCGCGCAGCAGCAGGCTCAGCACCTCGTGCGCGGTCTCGTTCACGCGTAGCCGTTCGTCGGCATCGTCCCAGCCGTCCAGCGCGAGCGAGCGCAGCAGCGCGGCGACGCGCGCATCCTCGAAGTAAGTGCGGTCGGCGAGCTTCAGCTCGCGCGGCTCGCGGTCGAGTTCGCGGATCGCGCGCTGCGTGAAGTGTTCGGGCAGGAAATACAGGTGGATGAAGTGCATCTCGCCGCGCACCCACCAGCGCGATTCGTGGTCGCCCGGCAGTGCGCACAGCAGGCTCGGCGCGCCGTAGCGCGGCACGCGCTGGCGTTCGGTCCGGTAACCGCCGTCGAGGTAGCACGACAGCGTGTGGTGGCCCGGCTGCTCGTAGACCGTCTCGCTTTCGTCGGTGATCCGCGTCCATTCGGCGATGGCCAGATGGTCGCCGAGCCACGCGAAGCGCTCGAGCGTCGCGTTCGCGTCCGCGAGCGTGCGGCAGACCGACTGCAGGCCGAACGGCAGATCGCCGCCCGCCAGGGCGGTGGGGTGGTCGACGGGGGGCGCGGAAAGGGAGAGGCTCATGATGGGCCGAGTATAAGCGGGCGCGCGGCGCCGCGTGCGGCGGCCCGAAAAAGACCGCAATTCCGGACAATCGGCGCGCGCCGGGCGGCGGCATAGTCGGGATCCGTTTCACCTGCTTTTGGGATCGTTGCCGCCATGAACCTGTCGCTTTATTTCGTCACCGTGCTGATCTGGGGCACCACCTGGATCGCGATCAAATGGCAGCTCGGCGCCGTGCCGCCGCCCGTGTCGATCGCCTGGCGCTTCTGGCTCGCGGCCGCCGTGCTGTTCGCGTTGCTGCGCGTGATGCGCCGGCCGGTGCGCCCGCCGCGCGAAGCGTGGCGCTTTCTCCTCGCGCAGGGCTTCGCGCTGTTCTGCCTGAACTTCCTGTGCTTCTACTATGCGGAGCAGGTCGTGCCGAGCGGCCTCGTCGCGGTGATCTTCTCGACCGCGCCGCTGCTGAACTCGATCAACGGCCGGCTGTTCATGGGCCGTCCGCTGCGGCCGTCGGCGATCGCCGGCGCGCTGCTCGGGCTGGCCGGCATCGCGTGCCTGTTCTGGCAGCAGATGGCCGGCCATCTCGACGACCACGCGACGTGGATGGGGCTCGCGATCGCGTTCGCGGGCACGATGTGTTTCTCGATCGGCAACCTGCTGTCGAGCCGGATGCAGTCGATGGGGCTGCACCCGCTCGCGACCAATGGCTGGGCGATGCTGATCGGCGCGGCGATCCTGACCGTCGGCAGCGTGGTGGCCGGGATGCCGTTCACGCTCGACACGAGCCCGCGTTATCTCGGCGCGCTCGTCTACCTGGCCGTGCCCGGCTCGGTGATCGGCTTTACCGCCTATCTGACCCTCGTCGGCCGGATCGGGCCGGAGCGCGCCGCGTACTGCACGGTGCTGTTCCCGATCGTCGCGCTGGCCGTGTCGACGGTGTTCGAGGGCTACCAGTGGTCGCCGCTCGCGGTGGTCGGCCTGCTGCTGGTGGTGGCCGGCAACCTGGTCGCGTTCGACCTGACGCGGCGGTTGTTTTTGCGGACGGCGTGAGAAGTTCGGAGCTGCGCGAACGCACGATCGAGGAACGTGGCGAACGGTCGATTGGGTTGACACGGTTGACTTGGTTTCGAGTCGGGGCTACGCTTGATCCTTCCGGTCGTGACGGGAGGTGATGATGATTGCGCGGGCTCATGCGCTGGAAGGGACAGGCGTCGTTCTTGACGTCGAGACGGAGGAAGCGCTGCGCAGCGCTGTCGGTGCGGCGACCATGCTCGGCCCGGATCGCGCGCGGGCGCTGCTCAGCCTGTCTGACGAGCAATTGGGGCACCTGTTCAAGGTCGGCATCGCGCAGGTCATCGATCTGGCCGGCACGATCACGTTCGGCATTGCTGCGGCCGCGACGCGCGACAGGAAGGCGACCGCCGGGAAGAAGCGGGCGGCGCGCGTCGTCGCCGATCCGGAGCGGCAGGTGCAGGCGGAACGGCACATGCTGGTCGCCGACGGCAAGCTGCTGCCTGCCGCGCAGACATGGGGCGGCCTCGGCATGACGCGGCAGGCGCTCAGCAAGGCGGTGGCGTCCGGCCGGATCTTCACGGTCGATGTCGGCGCCGCACAGTACTACCCGGCCTTCTACCTGGCGGGGGACATCGATCGCAAGACGTTGGGCAAGGTGACCCAATGTCTGGGCGGTTTGCCGGGATGGAGCAAATGGCAGTTCTTCACGACGCCGAAGGCGTCCCTGGGCAACGTTACGCCACTCGTCGCGCTGTCGCGCGGGAAGGTGGATGAAGTCGAGCGCGCCGCGACGGCGTTCGCCGAGCGCTAGGCGGTCGGTTTGCTGACGGCGCCGGGGGAACATTTCGTGAGCGCAATGCTGGTGACTCGCGAAGTTACGCCGACGGCGCTGGTGCGTATCTCGCGATATGCGACCGGCGAGCCTTACTTCGGGAAATCGGGCGGCAATCGCTTCGACGATCCGCGCAAGCGGCGGCGGTACGGCACGAGCTATTTCGGCTTCGATCTGCATTGCGCATTCGCCGAGACGGTGCTGCACGACGAAGTCGCCGATCTGGTGCTGGGCGGTTTCCGCTCGTAACGACCGAACTCGATCGCTACGTCCTTTCATTTGACGGCGCGCCGCTGACCGTCGCCGTCCTGCACGGCTTGCCGCTGAAACATCTCGGTGGTGACGGTGCGTTGTCGACCATCGCACCGTACGACGTTCCGCAACAGTGGTCGCTTGCCGTCCACCGGCATCCCCGTCGCGTCGACGGGTTTTTGTACATGTCGCGCCATCTCAACACGTCGGAAGCGCTCGTGCTGTTCGATCGTGCCAAACCGAAGCTCTCGCTCGGGCGCGCCGTTCCGTTCAGGCGTCATCCCGACGCGGTCGGCGTATTGCGGGACTTCAACGTACTGCTGCGTTGACCCCGCGTGGTGCGGGCGGCAACGCGCCTCCCGCTTCTCATGCCGCCGCGCCGCTCTCCGCCACCCGCGCCTGCCGCTGGTACAGCACCATCGACAGCGCGACGCCCGCGGCAGCTGCCACCGCCGCGAACAGGAACACCTGCGGATAGCCGAACGCGCCCGCGACATAGCCGGCGAGCGGGCCCGTGATGCCGAGCGACAGGTCGAGGAACACCGAGTACGCGGACAGCGCCGCGCCGCGGCTCGCGGGCGGCACGAGCGCGACGGCCTCGACGCCGAGCGCCGGGAAGATCAGCGCGAAGCCGAAGCCGGTCAGCGCGGCGCCGACGAGGGCGATGTGCGGTACCGGCGCGAGCCACAGCAGCAACAGGCCCGAACATTCGAATGCGAACGACACGATCGCGACGCGGAAGCCGCCGTACGTCTTGATCGTGTTCGCGAACAGCAGGCGCGCGCCGATGAACAGCGTGCCGAACACGGTCAGCGACAGGGCGGCGTTCGGCCAGTGGCGCGCCGCGTAGTACAGCGTGACGAAGGTCGCGATCGAGCCGAAGCCGGCCGAGCCGAGCGCGAGGCCGAGGCCGTGCGGCAGCACCCGCGTAAACACGCTCGCATACGACATCCGTTCACCGTGCACGAGCGGCACCGATGCGATCAGGCGCGCGAGGTAGAAGCCGATTGCGGCCAGCGCGATCACGAGCACGCCGATCAGCGCCGGATTCAGCGTATTCGCGATCGCGACGCCGACCGGTGCGCCGAGCGCGAGCGCGCCGTAGGTCGCGATGCCGTTCCACGAGATCACCTTCGCGTTGTGCGTGACGCCGACCCGGCCGATGCCCCACAGGATCGCGCCGGTGCCGCACAGGCTCTCGCCGACGCCGAGTACGAGCCGGCTCGCGACCAGCAGCACGAGGCTCGCGACCGGCCAGTGCGCAAGCAGCAGCGCGACGAGCAGCAGCACGCCCGACACGCCGCAACCGACCAGCCCGCGCAACACCGTCTGCTTCGGGCCGAGCGTATCGGCCAGGCGCCCGGCGAGCGGCCGCGACGCGAGCGTCGCGAAATACTGGACGCTGATCGCGCCGCCCGCGACGATCGCGGAAAAGCCGAGGTCGTCATGGACGAAGCCCGGCAGCACCGCGAGCGGCAGGCCGATGGTCAGGTAGCAGATGAATGTGAAGCAGACGACGGACACGATTTGCAGCGTGACCGCGAACCCGCTGCGCGGCGGTGTGGCGGAATCGGTTGACATGGGGTCGGAACGAATGAACGAGACGGGCAGAGGACGGCGAAAAAGGGAATCGGGATTTTCCCATGGAACCGGTTTTCCCGCAGGTACCATTTAGTTCATCGCGACCTGTTTTCGGGGATCCCGGACGTTCGCGGGGATGCAGGGAAGGCGTCAGGAGCGCCGTGTGGAAAGGCCGCCGGGCGGGCCCGGCGCTCATATCGCGGCAGTTATATGGGCCCCATGCGTGATGGGCTATGGGTTGCGAAATTTGATGGTGATAGCGTGCAAACTGTCAGAAAAACGTCGGTCGAGCGCACAGCGCGGGCCGCCTTGCCCCCCATTTGAAGAACCATCGAGACATGAGTGAGCCGATCCGCTTCTACCATCGTCACGCGATCCGCGAAGTCAGCGGCGCCGACGTTACCCGCACCGTGCTGCAATACCTGCGCGAGGACGCGCATTGCACCGGCACCAAGGAAGGCTGCGCGGAAGGCGACTGCGGCGCGTGCACGGTCGTCGTCGGCGAGCTGACCGACGCTGGCGCGGTCGAGTTCAAGGCCGTCAACGCATGCATCCAGTTCCTGCCGACGCTGGACGGCAAGGCGTTGCTGACGGTCGAGGACCTGCGTCAGCCGGACGGCGCGCTGCATCCGGTGCAGCAGGCGATGGTCGACTGCCACGGCTCGCAATGCGGGTTCTGCACGCCCGGCTTCGTGATGTCGATGTGGGCGCTGTACGAGAAGCACGGCCACGAGGGCTGCGGCAGTGCCGGCACGTGCGCGAAGGCGAAGGACGTGCCGACGCGCGCCGAGATCGCCGATGCGCTGACGGGCAACCTGTGCCGCTGCACCGGCTATCGCCCGATCGTCGATGCGGCCGTGCAGATGTTCGACGCGGCCGGCGACGGTGCGCCGGCCCGGTCGGCGCCGGTCGACACGGCCGCGCTGGCCCGCACGCTCGCGTCGCTCAAGCGCGACGACACGTTCGACTACACGACGATCAACGGCGCGCGCTTCGCGGCGCCGCGCACGCTCGACGCGCTGGCCGCGCTGAAGGCCGAGCGGCCCGACGCGCGCATCCTGGCAGGCAGCACCGACATCGGCCTGTGGGTCACCAAGCAGATGCGCCGGCTCGACGACCTGATCTACGTCGGCCAGATCGCCGAACTGCAGAACATCGTGCGCGGCGACGACTGGATCGAAATCGGTGCGGGCGTGACGGTCGAGAAAGGGTATGCGGCGCTGGCCGGCCAGTATCCGGAACTGACCGAGATGTGGAAGCGCTTCGCGTCGCTGCCGATCCGCAACGCGGGCACGATCGGCGGGAACGTCGCGAACGGCTCGCCGATCGGCGATTCGATGCCGGGCCTGATCGCGCTCGGCGCGCGCGTGGTGCTGCGCGGCGGCGACACGGTGCGCGAGCTGCCGCTCGAGGCGCTGTACACCGGCTATCAGCAGAAGGACATGGCGCCGCACGAATTCGTCGTCGGCCTGAAGGTGCCGACCCGCACCGGCGCGCGCGAAAAGCTGCAATTCCGCACGTACAAGCTGTCGAAGCGGTTCGACTCCGACATCTCGGCCGTGTGCGCGGCGTTCGCGTTCATCGCGGACGGCGACACGATCCGCGAGCCGCGCATCGCGTTCGGCGGGATGGCGGCGACGCCGAAGCGCGCGGCGCACACGGAAGCCGTGCTCGACGGCGCGCAGTGGCACGAAGCCACCGCGCAGGCCGCGATGCAGGCGCTCGAGCGCGACTACCAGCCGCTGTCCGACATGCGCGCGACGAGCACGTACCGCCTCGATACCGCGAAGAACCTGATGTATCGCTTCTGGCTGGAGACGCGCCCGCACGACCCGCTGCCGCCGCAAGCCCTGAATGTGCGTGAAGTGGCCGCCGAACTCGGCACCGACGCGGCGCGCGTCTGAAGACGGAGAACACCGAACATGAACCAGCAAGCAGAACCGTTCCTGAGCACCCTCGACCCGCAAGCCGACGCGGCGCAGGTCCACGTATCGCGCGCGCACGAATCCGCGCACCTGCACGTCAGCGGGCGTGCCACCTACACCGACGACATCCCGGTCGTCGCGGGCACGCTGCACGCGGCGCTCGGCCTGTCGGCGAAGCCGCACGCGAAGATCGTGTCGATGAACTTCGACGCGGTGCGCGCGACGCCGGGCGTGGTCGCCGTGTTCACGGCCGACGACATCCCGGGCGTCAACGATTGCGGCCCGATCATCCACGACGATCCGGTGCTCGCGAAGGGCATCGTGCAGTTCGTCGGCCAGCCGATGTTCATCGTCGTCGCGACGTCGCATGAAACCGCGCGGCTCGCCGCGCGCCGCGCCCAGGTCGACTACGAGGAGCTGCCGGCGATCCTCACCGCGCAGGAAGCACGCGCGGCCGAAACCTACGTGATCCCGCCGCTGAAGCTCGCGCGCGGCGACGCGGCCGCGCGGCTCGCCGTCGCGCCGCACCGCGAGTCGGGCGAAATGCTGCTCGGCGGCCAGGAGCAGTTCTACCTCGAAGGGCAGATCGCGTACGCGGTGCCGAAGGACGACGACGGGATGCACGTGTACTGCTCGACGCAGCACCCGAGCGAGATGCAGCACCTCGTCGCGCACGTGCTCGGCGTCGCGTCGCACAACGTGCTCGTCGAATGCCGCCGGATGGGCGGCGGGTTCGGCGGCAAGGAATCGCAGTCGGGCCTGTTCGCGTGCTGCGCGGCGCTCGCGGCGTGGAAGCTGCTGTGCCCGGTGAAGCTGCGTCCGGACCGTGACGACGACATGATGATCACCGGCAAGCGGCACGACTTCCATTACCGCTTCGACGTCGGCTACGACGACGACGGCCGCATCGACGGCGTCGCGCTCGACATGACGTCGCGCTGCGGTTTCTCGGCCGACCTGTCGGGCCCGGTGATGACGCGCGCGGTGTGCCACTTCGACAACGCGTACTGGCTGGGCGACGTGAACATCGCCGGCTACTGCGGCAAGACCAACACGCAGTCGAATACCGCGTTCCGCGGGTTCGGCGGCCCGCAGGGCGCGTTCGCGATCGAGTACATCCTCGACGACGTCGCGCGCGCGCTCGATCGCGATCCGCTCGACGTACGCTATGCGAACCTGTACGGCAAGACCGAACGCAACGTCACGCCGTACGGGCAGACGGTCGAGGACAACGTGCTGCAGGAGCTGCTCGGCGAACTCGAAGCGACGAGCGACTACCGCGCGCGGCGTGCGGGCGTGCGCGAATTCAACGCACGCAACCCGGTGCTGAAGAAGGGCATCGCGATCACGCCGGTGAAGTTCGGCATCGCGTTCAACGTCACGCACTTCAACCAGGCCGGCGCGCTGGTGCACATCTATACCGACGGCTCGGTGCTCGTGAACCACGGCGGCACGGAGATGGGGCAGGGGCTCAACACGAAGGTCGCGCAGGTCGTCGCGCACGAGCTCGGCATCCGCTTCGGCCGGATCCGCGTGACGGCGACCGACACCAGCAAGGTCGCGAACACGTCCGCGACCGCTGCGTCGACGGGCTCGGACCTGAACGGCAAGGCCGCGCAGGATGCGGCGCGCCAGTTGCGCGAGCGGCTCGCGGTGTTCGCGGCGAAGCAGTTCGGCGACGGCACGGTCGATGCGGCCGACGTGAAGTTCGCCAACGACATCGTGTGGGTGGGCGGCAACGGCGTGCCGTTCGGCGAAGTGATCGCGAAGGCGTACCTCGCGCGCGTGCAGCTGTGGTCCGACGGTTTCTACGCGACGCCGAAGCTGTACTGGGATCAGTCGAAGCTGCAGGGCCGGCCGTTCTACTACTACTCGTACGGTGCGGCCGTGTCGGAAGTCGTGATCGACACGCTGACGGGCGAGATGCGCACGCTGCGCGTCGATGCGTTGCACGACGTGGGCGCGTCGCTGAACCCGGCGCTCGACATCGGCCAGGTCGAAGGCGCGTTCATCCAGGGGATGGGCTGGCTCACGACCGAGGAGCTGTGGTGGAACAAGGGCGGCAAGCTGATGACGCATGCGCCGTCCACGTACAAGATCCCGACGGTGAACGACACGCCGCCCGAATTCAACGTGAAGCTGTTCAACAACCGCAACGTCGAGGACAGCATCCACCGTTCGAAGGCCGTCGGCGAGCCGCCGCTGCTGCTGCCGTTCTCGGTGTTCTTCGCGGTGCGCGATGCGGTGGCCGCGGTCGGCGACTACAAGGTGAACCCGCCGCTCGATGCGCCGGCGACCGGCGAGTCGATCCTGCGCGCGGTCAGCGCGGTGCGGGCGGCACGCGCCGGTCAGGCAGGCTGAGATGAAACGGCCCCCCCGTTCTCTTCGTTCATTGCCACCCGAGGGAGCGGTCAGCCTCCTTGGGGCGGCCCGGCGGAGGCCGACATGAACGGCCCCGCCCGCTCGCTTCGCACCGCGTCCGACCCGGCGTTCGCGCCGGGCACCGGCCAGCGCAACCGCGCGACCGGCACGTCGGCGCCGATGCACATCGTGCTGTTCGGCGCCGGGCACGTCGGTCACGCGCTGGTTACGCTGCTCGGCGCGCTGCCGTGCGTCGTGCAGTGGGTCGACACGCGCGATGAGCTGTTCCCGGACGAATGTCCGCCGAACGTGCAGCCGGAGCCGACCGACACGCCGGAGGCCGTCGTCGACGCGGCGCCGCCCGGCGCGTACTTCCTCGTGATGACGCACAACCACGCGCTCGACTTCTCGCTCGCCGCGCAGATCATGCGGCGGCGCGACTACGCGTACTTCGGGATGATCGGCTCGCGCACCAAGCGCGTGAAGTTCGAGCGCCGGCTTGCCGCGCGCGGCGTCGATCCGGCGCGGCTCGTGGAGATGGTGTGCCCGATCGGTGTCGCGGGCATCGTCGACAAGGCGCCGGGCGCGATCGCGGTGGCCGTGTGCGCGGAGCTGCTGCAGGCGCGCTCGGGCATGCCGGTGGCCGACGCGAAGGCCGCCGCTTCGGGGCGTGCGCGCGACGACGTGTCCTGCGCGCGGTAGTCACGCGCGGCCAGCGCAGGGCCGCGCGATTTTGCATACACTGCACGACGACGCGCGGCATCGGGCCGCGCCTTACCGTGCACGTGCCATGTCCGATCATCAGGTTTATCTCGACACGCTCGATGCGAGCCTCGTCGCCATCGAGCGCTGGCTGTCCGGCGTCGATACCGCGCCCGAGGCGCTCGACGCGCTGCTCGCCGCGTTTTCAGCCGAATTCACGATGATCCTGACCGACGGCCGCGAGGTCGATCACGACGGTACGCGCGCGCTGTTCGACAAGCTCGCCGGCGCGAAGCCGGGGCTGCGCATCACGCTGTCGGACACCCGGGTGCTCGCGGCCGACGCGTCGCATGCGACCGTCACCTATCTCGAAGCGCAGCACGCCGCGTCGGGCGAACTGCCCGCGCGCCGCGCAACCGCCGTGTTCGAGCGCGACGCGGCGGGCGTCGTGCGCTGGACCCATCTGCAGGAAACCTTCTGCACGGGCTGAAACCGAGCGGCCGCGCGCCGTTTCGTGCCGCGGCTCAGCGCTTGCGGCTGCGGGGAACCGTCAGCTCGTCGGACACGCTCTGCATCAGCGCGCACAGCCACGCGATGTCGGTCGGGCGGTCGGGTTGCGGATGCGTGAGCAGGTAGCTCTTGATGCGCGGGAACGGCACGGGCGGCGTGACGACCACGAGCGGCAGCAACTGCGCATAGTGCGTCGCGAAGCGGCGCGTCGTCGTGAAGATCAGGTCCGACTGCAGCAGCACCTGCGGCACGATGCCGAAGTAGGGCAGCGTCGTCACGATGCGCCGCGTGAGGCGCGCGCGTGCCAGGCCGATCTCGATCGCGTTGCGCTTGTCGCCGGTGTACGGCGTCGGCGCGACGTGCGCGGCCGATGCGTACGCTTCACGCGTGAGCGGCACGCGTGCGAGCGGGTGCGCATCGCGCATCAGGCACACGATCGTGTCGGAGAACAGGTCCTGGCGTGCGAACTGCGGGTCGGGCTTCGGCCAGTTGCCGATCACGAGATCGAGCGCGCCCGATTCGAGCGCGCCCGCGTGATCGAGCGCGGGATTCAGCGAATCGATTTCCAGATGCGCATGCGGCGCCGCGTCGCGAAAGCGCTCGATCAGCGTCGGCATGAAGAAATCGTTCAGGTAATCGGGTGCGGCGACGCGGAACGTGCGCCGCGCGGACGACGGATCGAAATCGCCGTGCGGCGTCGCGATGAAGTCGACCTCGCGCAGCGCGCGCTGCGCGGCCTCGAGCAGCGACGCGCCGTATTCGGTCGGCACCATGCCGGATTTGCCGCGTACGAGGATCGGGTCGTTCAGCGTCTCGCGCAGCTTGCGCAGCGCGGTGCTGATCGCCGGCTGGGTCTGGTTCAGCCGCAGCGCGGCCTGCGTCACGCTGCGCTCGAGCAGCAGCGTGCGCAACACGCGCACGAGCCAGATATCGAGCGAGGCGGTACGGTCGTTTTCTTCCATCGTAGAAGGGGATTCCGGGGACGCGTAACCTTACCGCAGCCGGGCATTGGCGTGCGTGATACCGGCCATCACACGCGGCCCTTCGGCAGCACGCTGATCCGCTTGACCTCGCGCGATTCGAGCCAGTTCGGCGTGCGCGCGCAGTACAGCACCATCGGCAGCGCGTCCTCGCCCCAGAACAGCTGCTGGTTCATCCAGAACGTCGGCACGCCGAACACGCCGAGCGCGATCGCGTCGTCGGTGTTGCGGCGCAACTGCGCGCTCGTCTCCTCGAATTCGATCAGTTCGTCGCCGTGGCCGACGCCGACGCGCTCGCACAGTGCCGCGAAGCCTTCCGGCGTCGACGGGTCGTTGCCGTCGTGCCAGATGAAGCGGAACATTTCCAGCACGGTCGCGATATCGGCGCGCAGCGCGATCGCGAGGCGCAACACCTTGTCGGAATCGAACGGATGGGCGGGCGGCATCTTGAAGCGGATGCCGAGCTGCTCGGCGCGAAACAGTGCGTGACGGTACGTGAACACGCGCTTGGCGGGCACGTCCGCGCTCGAGCGCTGCCCCCAGTGGCGCTGCAGGTCGGGCAGCGACACCGCGACGGGCTCGAACGGCACGTCCGGCCATTTGTCGAGCTGTTCGAGGAGCAGGTAGGAGAACGGCGACACGAAGTCGTAGAACCAGGCGGGTTGGGCGGTGTCGAGGCCGGTAGTCATGGCGATCTCCAGAGGGTGGGGCGAGCGGCGCCTGGCGGCGGCCTCCATGTTACGCGGCGGCGCGCGCATGCGGCAATGATCGCGGATCGTCCGCTTACGCGGAACCGGGAGTCGCCCGAGGGGGCGTGCCGGCCGGCGGCGCGGCTTCGGCACGTGCCTGCGGCGGGCCGCCGGCGCCCGGCGGGCCGGCCGGCGTGTCCTGATCGTGCGCGGTAAGCCGCTCGCGCACGAAGCCGATGTGCTCGCGCAGCACGTAGAACTGCCCGGCATAAGCCAGCGGCATCTTCATCCGGTTCACGGCTTCCTCGATGTCGTCGAGCTCGTCGAGCAACTGCACGCGCTCCTCGGCCGTGTGCTCGCCGAGCGCGCTGCGCTCGAGCGCGATCAGTGCGCCGTACCAGCGGTAGATGCGCGAGCGCACGCGCCAGCCGTACAGCGACGGCACGAGCCGCAGCCCGGGGATCAGCACGACGATCAGCGGCACGACCACGACGAGCAGCCGGTCGACGAGGCTCGCGACCCAGAACGGCAGCCGCCGGTACAGGAAGGTCTTGCCCGATTTGTAGTAGCGCGCGGCGTCGTCGGAGAGCGCGAACCCGCGCGTGACGGGCGACGGGAATTCGCCCGCGTGCTGCAGGATCGTCGCGTGGCCGTGCACCTCGCGCGCGGCCTCGATCAGCAGGTCGGACAACGCGGGGTGCAGCGCGTCGCGCGCGACGAGTTCGATGGTCGGCGCGACCGTGTGGATGTCGGCGGGCGGCAGGTTCCGGCCGAGATCGTAGACCCCCATCGGCAGCGTGATCGCGGTCAGGTACGGAAAGCGCCGCGCGTACGCCTCGGCCTGCGTGAACGAATACACGTGCACGCCGGGCGCGCGGAACAGTTTCGCCATCACCGGGATCTGCGTCGAGTCGCCGGACAGGAACGCCGCGTCGATCTTGCCGTCGAGCAGCGCGGTGGCCGCGTCCTCGCCGGCGGTCGGCAGCAGCTCGGTCGAGCCGCCCGGCACGATGCCGTTCATCTTCAGCAGCGCGAGGCTCAGCTCGCGCGCGCCGCTGCCTTCCGCGCCGAGCGCGAGCCGCTTGCCCTTGAAGTCGGACAGGCGCGCGACGACGGGGCCGCGATACATGATCGCGAGCGGCACGTAGCCGATGCTGCCGAGCGACACGAGGTGCTCGTCGCGCTCCTTCGGACCGATGCCGCTCTGCACGAAACCGACGTCGACCGGCGCGTTCGGGTTCGACAGCCGCGCGAGGTTCTGGGCGGACCCTTCGGACGACTGGACGTCGAGCGTGACGCCGTTCTTCGCGAGGATCGTCTTGTATTTCTGCGCGGCGTTCCAGTACGTGCTGCCGGGCGGCCCGGACGAGATCACGAGCGTGGACGGCGGGGCCGGCTGGATCAGCTTGACCGCGAGCCAGACGGCCGCGCCGGCGAGCAGCACGGTCGGGCCGATCGACAGCGCGAGGTCGCGCCACGACACCGCGACGAAGCGGGCGAGGATGCGGCGAGGCGGGCGAGGGTGGGCTGGCTTCATGGGGGCGAAGGATGACGCTGGCGTGACGTATCGGTGACGATCGGACGGTGGTCATGGACGACGCCGATGCTCGCGGCGATGGTACCCGGTTTCACCGGGCGTGCGCGAGTGGGGCGGCCTGGCGCGGCCCCGCGGCGACAGTGGCGGGCGGCCCCGCGTCAAAAGCTTTGCGCTTCCGCGGGCGCTGGATTACATTGTGCGACGCAGCCGCGCCCGATTTGCGCGCGACCCGGCACGCAATGAGACCGGGCGCGTTCGGCCGGCGGCTGTCCGGCCCGGCCGGCCCGCTTTCGCGTGCGCCTGCCGCCAGCCCGTCTCGCCTCTCTCGTATCGCCGTGGAAAACACCGGCTGTCCCGCCCGTTCGCGCGCGGGCCGGCTGTTTTTGGGGGTAATCGGCCGTACTGTGCACGGCCGTTCCGGAGTGATAAGGAGATAGCATGAAGTCGATCGTGTTGAGAGCGTTGGGCGTCGCCGCCGTGGCGGCCTGTCTGTCGGGCAGCGTGTATGCGCAGTCGAGCGATGCCGCGGCAACGGAAGCGCCCGCGGCCGCGACCAGCGCGCCGAAGGCCGCCGCGAAGACCGCGAAGAAGGCGAACCGCAAGCTGGGCTATGCGGTGCGCAAGGCCATTACGAAGGCGGGCGGCATCGACGTGGCGAACATCGTCGTGCGCTCGAAGGGCGGCGCGATCACGCTGGAGGGCACGGTGCCCGACCAGGCCCAGATCGACAAGGCGGAAGAGGCGGCGAAGGGCGTGAGCGGCGTGACGTCGGTGTCGAACAAGCTGACGGTTCAGCAGCAGTAACGCCGGGCGGCGGCGCGTGAGCGCCGCATGCGCCCGTTTTCAGGCGGGCCCCGGCATGCCGGGGCCCGTTTGCGCTTGAGAGGCCGCACGCCGCACGAAGCGGCGGCGGACCGACAACGATATCGAGAGGGCGGCGATGACGAGACTCGGGTGGGGCAGGCGGATGGTTTTCGGCGCGGCGCTGGCCGCGGTCGCGATACTCGGCGCCTGTAACGGCGACGAGTCGGCCGAGCGCAACCGGTTGCCCGGTTTCGTGTCCGGCAGCGTGCGCACGACGGCCTATGACGGCGCGAGCGACGACCTGCTGACGGCCGGCCTCGGCAAGACGGGCCTCGGCTCGGCGAGCGCCCCCGGCTTTGCGAATGCCGCCCGGCCGACGGGCGCCGAGCTGCGCCGTCTCGCGATCTGGTCGAACTACCGCGCGCTCGTCGACATGAGCGCAAACGGCGGCTACGGCCGCTTCTGGGGGCCGAACGTCGACCTCGACGGCAACGACACGCTCGGCGAAGGCAAGATTCCCGGCACCGAATATCTCGCGTACGCCGACGACGGCAGCGGCAGCAAGAACGTCACGCTGCTCGTGCAGGTGCCCGCCGGCTTCAATCCCGCGCAGCCGTGCATCGTCACCGCGACGTCGTCGGGCTCGCGCGGCGTGTACGGCGCGATTTCCGCGGCCGGCGAATGGGCGCTCAAGCGCGGCTGCGCGGTCGCCTACAACGACAAGGGCGGCGGCAACGGCGCGCACGAGCTGATGTCGGACACCATCACGCTGATCGACGGCACGCTCGCCAACGCAGTGCTGGCCGGCACCGCAAGCCTGTTCACCGCGAACGTCACCAGCGGCGAGCTCGCCACGTTCAATTCCCGCTTCCCGAACCGCTATGCGTTCAAGCACGCGCATTCGCAGCAGAATCCCGAGCAGGACTGGGGGCGCGTGACGCTGCAGTCGGTCGAGTTCGCGTACTGGGCGCTCAACGAGCAGTTCGGACCGCTGGTCGACGGCTCGCATCACGGCGTGCGCTATCGCGCGGGCGACATCACGACGATCGCCGCGTCGGTCAGCAACGGCGGCGGCGCGTCGCTCGCGGCGGCCGAACAGGACAACCGCGGCTGGATTACCGCGGTCGTAGTTGGCGAGCCGCAGATCAACGTGCGGATGGCGCCGAACGCGGTCGTGCGCTCGGGCGGCCTGCCGGTGCCGTCGTTCGGCCGGCCGCTGGCCGACTACGCGACGCTCGCGAACCTGCTGGAGCCGTGCGCGGCCGCGTCGGCATCGCTTGCCGACGCGCCGTCCCTGAGCGCGCTGCCGGCGGCGACCACGCAGTCGATCCGCACCCAGCGCTGCGCGACGCTCGCCGCGGCCGGGCTCGTGTCGGGCGCCGATACGCAAAGCCAGGCCGCCGACGCGCTCGCGCAGCTCCACGCGGCCGGCTACCTCGCCGATTCCGACCTGCTGCAGGCGCCGATGTGGGATTCGCAGGCGATTCCGGCGATCGCGGTCACGTATGCGAACGCGTACACGCGCTCGCGCGTCACCGACAACCTGTGCAATTTCAGCTTCGCGACGACGAACCCGGCGACGGGCGCCGTCGCCGCGCCCGCCACGTCGCCGATGCCGGCGGTGTTCGGCGTCGGCAACGGCGTGCCGCCGACGGCCGGCATCAGCCTCGTGTTCAACACGGGCGCGGGCGTCGACCACCGGCTCGCGACGCCGGATGGGAGCTTCGCGGGCGCGCTGTGCCTGCGCCAGCTCTGGACGAACGGGATGCTCGGGATGCCCGCGAACGTCGACGCGGTGCGCGTGAACGCGAACCTGCAGGGCAAGCCGGCGATCATCGTGCAGGGCCGCAGCGACGCGCTCGTGCCCGTGAACCACGCGTCGCGCGCGTACGTCGCGCAGAACGGCATCAGCGAAGGCGGGCGCAGCCAGCTCGTGTTCTACGAGGTGACGAACGGCCAGCACTTCGACGCGTTTCTGCCGGTGCCGGGCTTCGACACGCGCTTCGTCCCGGTTCATTACTACAACCTGCAGGCGCTGAACCTGATGTGGAAGCACCTGAAGAACGGCGCGCCGCTGCCGCCGTCGCAGGTGATCCGCACAGTGCCGCGCGGCGGCACGCCGGGCGCCGCGCCCGCGCTGACGAGCGCGAACCTGCCGCCGATCTCGGCCGCGCCGGGGGCGAATGCGATCACGACCGGCGCCGGCGCGATCGACGTGCCGCTCTGACGGCGCGCGCCGCGCCGCCCTCACGAAGCCGGACAGTCGTCCGGCTTTTTCTTTTGGGTGCTCTGGAATCGGTCCCGCACTGCCTTTTATCGGAATGGCGAGCGCCGTAACAAATTATTACTTTACGGCGATAAATCGGGACCCTAATATGCGCCGGTATTTTCACTTAATTTAATAAATTCCAGATACGAGATATTCCTTTCCGTTTAGTTAATCGATCCTTTCGATTTTATTAAATCGGCTCGAGTCGCGATTGATCGTCGTTTTGCGATTAATCGGCATCTCGCCGAGGGGGATTGTTCGTCTGTTCGAAGCGAGGCGCCCTTGATGGGGCGGGCCTGGCGGGGCATGCCTTTGCCGTCGATTTTGTGCGTCTGCAAATGCGCCGAATGAATCTGTATTGCTGCGGATTATCGAATTGTCGTGCGCAATGGAATTGATTTCATTGTGCGGTCGCAAAAAATATGGGTGGGGTAAATCATGCCGGTCGGTATTCGCCGAGCCGGTAAAAAACTCGGAGTGCGTCGCATAACGAATGCATTCCCGGTGCGGAGCGCCGGCGCAAATGATCCTTTGCGACCGGCGGTATTTATCGTTCTGTTCGAGAGGCAATAATGACGACACGGAAGTCCTTGAAAGACGGTTTCGCGCTATTCGGAACGACACTGAGCGTGCCGCTCGCGGCGGCCGCGGCTGCTGCGCTGCTCGTCACGGGGTGCGGCGGCGACGACGGGTCGAGCCCGGCTGCTTCGGCTGCCGCCGCCGCCGCGACGTCCGCCGGCGCCAGCACGTCGGCCAACACCACCGCAACGGCCGCCGCGGCCGACCAGCCGTACGTCGACAACGACGTGTACGGCACCGGCCCGAACGACGCGGTCACGGATTCCACCGAAGGGGCGGCCGTCGTGCACCGTACGGTCACGATCGGCGGCAAGACGATCAAGTACACGGCCACCACGGGCCACCTGACGACGATCGATCCGGTCACGTCGGCGCCGAACGCGAAGATGTTCTACGTCGCGTACACGCAGGACAATCCGGACCCGTCGAAGCCGCGCCCGGTCACGTTCTTCTACAACGGCGGTCCCGGTTCGTCATCGGTCTACCTGCTGCTCGGTTCGTACGGGCCGAAACGCCTGCAGTCGTCGTTCCCGAACTTCACGCCGCCCGCGCCGTACAAGCTGCTCGACAACCCGGACAGCCTGCTCGACCGTACCGACCTCGTGTTCATCAACCCGGTCGGCACCGGTTACTCGGCGGCGATCGCCCCGGCGAAGAACAAGGACTTCTGGGGCACCGACCAGGACGCCCGCTCGATCGACCGCTTCATCCAGCGCTACCTGACCAAGTACTCGCGCTGGAATTCGCCGAAGTTCCTGTACGGCGAGTCGTACGGCACCGCGCGCAGCGCGGTCGTGTCGTGGGTGCTGCATGAGGACGGCATCGACCTGAACGGGATCACGCTGCAGTCGTCGATCCTCGACTACGCGAATGCGCTGTCCGCGCCGGGCACGTTCCCGACGCTCGCGGCCGATGCGTTCTACTGGAAGAAGACGACGCTCAACCCGACGCCGACCGACCTCGACGCGTACATGGTCCAGGCCCGCAACTACGCGGACAACACGCTCGCGCCGCTCGCGCAGAAACCGAACCCGCAGGACGGCGGCTTCGTGAACGTGCGCCTGAACCTGAACCTGCAGACCGCGCAACAGATGGGCGCGTACATCGGCACGGATCCGACGTCGCTGATCCAGACGTTCGGCAATCCGGCCGCGCTCGGCAACGTGCCGTCGTCGAACGACAACCCGCCGTACACGTTCTTCCTGACGCTCGTGCCGGGCACGCAGATCGGCCAGTACGACGGTCGCGCGAACTTCACGGGCAAGGGCATCGCGCCGTACATCCTGCCGAACTCGGGCAGCAACGATCCGTCGATCACGAACGTCGGCGGCGCGTACACGGTGCTGTGGAACAGCTACATAAACACCGACCTCAAGTACACGTCGACGTCGTCGTTCGTGGACCTGAACGACCAGGTCTTCAACAACTGGGACTTCAGCCACACGGATCCGACCGGCGCGAACAAGGGCGGCGGCAATACGCTGTACACGGCGGGCGACCTGGCGTCGACGATGAGCGTGAACCCGGACCTGAAGGTGCTGTCGGCCAACGGCTATTTCGACGCCGTCACGCCGTTCCACCAGACCGAGCTGACGCTCGCGCAGATGCCGCTCGACCCGACGCTCAAGGCGCAGAACCTGACGATCAAGAACTACCCGTCGGGCCACATGATCTACCTGAACGACGCGTCGCGGACCGCGCTGAAGGGCGATCTCGCCAACTTCTACGACGGCATCCTCGCCAACCGCACTGCGCTGCAGCGCGTGCTGAAGCTGCAGATGCGCACGCAGCAGCTCAAGCAGCAGAAGTTGCAGCAGCAGGGGCAGTAAGCGCCGCGGGCGGCTTGCGCCGCCTGGCGTGAGATCTAGGCGCTGCCTGGCTACGTGCTCCGGCACCCCACGTGGCGTGTGTTGAAGGCAGTGCCGGCGTTTTCCAAGATGCCCCGTGAGTCATGGACTTCCGGGGCATCGTCTTGTTCGAGGGGCGACTCGTCGACGCCGGGAGTCTGCGTAAAGGTGCCGAAGAATCCTCAAACAAGGGATGAATGGCCCTCTATTGAGGATTCGCCGGAAAATCCCCATGAAGTGACGCCGGTGACGTGACGGGGTCTTTCGTCGGAAGATTCCGGCGAGAGAAAGGAGGTCGACGCGTGACGTTGCAGCCGCGCCGCTTACGCGAGCACGAGCCGTATGCCGACCGCGACGAGCGTCGAGGCGAGCAGGTTGCGCAGCAGCCGCTCCGGCGCGCGCGCCGACAGCAGGCTGCCGATTACGATGCCGGGCAGCGAGCCGAGCAGCAGCGACAGCAGCATCGACCAGTCGACCGAGCCGAGCAGCCAGTGGCCCATGCCCGCGACGAGCGTGAGCGGCACCGCATGCGCGATGTCGGAGCCGACGATGCGGGTGGTCGCGAGCGCCGGATACAGCAGCAGGAGCACGGTCACGCCGATCGCGCCCGCGCCGACCGACGTCATCGACACGAGCATGCCGAGCACGGCGCCCGTCAGCACGGTCGACCACAGCGTGCGCGCGGGGCTCGGCGTGAGCGGGTTGCGCGCGGCGAACGCGGTGAGCTGCGGCCGGAAGATCAGCGCGAGCGACGTGAGCAGCAGCGCGATGCCGAGCACGAGCTGGATCATCCGCGCGGTGCCCGGCGTGTTCATCCCGTGCGTATGCAGCCACCACAGCGTGACGGCCGCGGCCGGCACGCTGCCCGCCGCGAGCCGGCCCGTGATGCGCCAGTCGATCGAGCCTTTCAGGCCGTGGACGAGCGTGCCGGTGGCCTTGGTCGCGGCCGCGTACAGCAGGTCGGTGCCGACCGCCGTTGCCGGGTGGACGCCGAACAGCAGCACGAGGATCGGTGTCATCAACGAACCACCGCCAACGCCCGTCAGGCCGACGAGGATGCCGACGAACAGGCCGGACAACGAGTACAGCAGATCGATATGGGGAAGCGACATCGGAAGCAGGCGGTTATGCGGCGACGGTCATGCGATGTTCGGCGGCGGCGCGTGGATCAAAGTCCGCCATTGTCGCAAATGTGGCGGGTCGATGGTCGACTGCGTTGAAAATCGGTGGGGAAAGCCCGTGGCGCGGGCATCCGGCCTGAAGTAAAACGGGCGTTTGAGCGGCGCGGGGGGCGTCTTCCTCGCGACTGATCCGCCCGAAACGCCCAGTGAAGCGAGAGCGGGTGCGAGGCCCGGCAGGTATAAAAAAGGGCGCGACAGTGCGCGCCCCGGTTCGATGGCGGCGGTGGACACCACCCGCCGCCAGCTACCGGTCAGTGCATCGCGGGGCCGACGCCTCCGACCGTACCCTGCTGCCGGATCCGCAGCGCGAGGCCGATCAGTGCGGCGGCGGCAGCGAACGCCGCGCCGAACGCGAAGGCCGCATGGTAGCCGCCGTTCAGCGCGTCGAGCGGCGCGTGCGTCGCCGCAAGCACGTCGGTGCGGGCGGCCGCGTGGCTCGCGAGCACGGCGAGGCCGAGCGCGCCGCCCATCATGAACGCGGTGTTGACGATCCCCGACGCGAGCCCGGAATCGGCCGGATCGACGTCGCTCATCGCGGCGAGCAGCATCGGATTGAACGCGACGCCCGCGCCGATGCCGAGCAGCGTCATGCCGGGCAGCACGTGCCAGACGAAGCCGCCGTCCACCGGCGCACGAGAGAACAGCGCGAGGCCGCACGCCGCGATCAGCAGGCCGGCCGCGATCGGGCCGCGGATGCCGAAGCGCATCACGATCCGCGCGGACAGCCCGAGCGAGAACGCGGCCATGATCAGGTTCGCCGGCAGGAACGCGAGGCCGACCTGCAGCGGCCCGTAGCCGAGCACGCGCTGCATGTACAGCGCGGACAGGAAGAACCACGCGAACATCGCGGCCGCCCACAGCACGGCGATCACGTTCGCGAGCGCGACGTTGCGCGAGGCAAACAGCGAGAGCGGCATCAGCGGGTGCGCGGCGCGCGCCTCGATCGCGATGAACAGCGCGAGCAGCGCGGCGGCCGCGCCGATCAGCGCGACGGTCTGCGTCGACAGCCAGCCGGCCTCGTTGCCGCCGACGATCCCGTAGACGGCCAGCATCAGCGATGCAGTGACGGTGATCGCGCCCGCGACGTCGAGCCGCGCGTTGCCGGCCGGCGCGCGCAGGCGCGGCAGCAGCGCGACGCACATCGCATAGACCGCGATGCCGATCGGCAGGTTGACGAGGAAGATCCAGTGCCACGACAGCGAGCTCGTCAGCAGCCCGCCGAGCAGCACGCCGAGGCTGCCGCCGCCCGCGCAGACGAAGCCGTACACGCCCATCGCGCGGGCGCGTTCGCCGGGCTCGGTGAAGAGATTCATGATCAGCGACAGCGCGACGGCCGATACGACCGCGCCGCCGATCCCCTGCACCGCGCGCGCGGCGATCAGCATCGCCTGCGATTGCGCGAGGCCGCACGCGAGCGATGCGAGCGTGAAGACGACGAGGCCGGCGAGGAACATGCGCCGCTGGCCGTACAGGTCGCCAAGCCGTCCGCCGAGCAGCAGGCAGCCGCCGAACGTCAGCAGGTACGCGTTGACGACCCACACGAGGGCCGTCTCGGTGAAATGGAGGTCGGTGCGGATCGACGGCAGCGCAACGTTCACGATCGTGCTGTCGAGCACGATCATCAGCACGCCGAGGCAGAGGACGATCAGCGCGTACCAGCGCTTCTCGCCGTGAATCCCGTGGGTCATGGGCTTGCCGCCTTCTGATAGTTATTTGAAAGGCTGCATTGTAGACCCCCGCGGCGCGGGCTTCCTGCCGGTTTGTGGCAGCAGCGATGCGTAGTCGCGCGTCCGGGCGGGACGCGCGCGATGGAGGCGACAGGCGTTACGAGCGCGCCGGCAGTTCGCAGCCGTCGGGGCCGCACGCGGCTGCGTCGCCGCCGTCGAGTTCGACGATGCCGTCGCGCCATGCCTGGTCGAGCGCCTGCGCGAACGCGTCGGCCGGTTGCGCGCCCGACACCGCGTAGCGGCCGCCGAACACGAACAGCGGCACGCCGCGGCCGCCGATCTGAGCGGCGCGCGCGGCATCGGCTTCGACTTCGGCGCGGTACAGGTCGCTGCGCAGCACGGCGTCGACGGCCGAGCGCTCGAGCCCCGCTTCGACCGCGAATTCGGTCAGCTCGGCGTGATCGAACAGCGAGCCGTGCTCACAGAAATATGCGCGGTACAGCCGCTCGGTCAGCGCGTGCGCGCGGCCCGTCGCTTCCGCGAGCTTCACGAGCCGGTGGCCGTCGAGCGTATCGCCGACGAGCGTGCCGGGCAGGTCGTAGCGCAGCCCGACGCTCGCGGCCGCGTCGGTCACCTGGCGCAGCATCTGGTCGACCTGCGCGGGCGACATCCGGTACTTGCCGGCGAGCATCGCCTCGACCGGCTCGACGGGCTGGCCGGGCATCAGCCGGTACGCGCGCAGCGCGACGTCGACGTGGTCGGCGTGCGCGAACGCGGCGAGCGCCTCGTCGAAGCGGCGCTTGCCGATCCAGCACCACGGGCAGATCAGGTCGGACCAGATTTCGACGGTCAGGGTCGGGCGGGCAGTCGGGGCGGGAGCGGTCGTCATGGGCGGTTCCGGGCAGCAAAAAAATGTAACCGGGACTATATCATTTTGTACTTCGACGTTTCGTCCTGGCCGGGCGGCCGGGCGAAGCGGGCGCCCGGCGTATCACGAAGCATAGACACGGAAGCGGCGGCCCGATAGCGAATGCCGATGGCCGGCCGTCGCCGCGTGCGGCGGCGAACCGGCCCGAAGGGGAGGGCGCTTACGCGTCGCCCTGCGTTTCCTTCAGGTGCTTGAGGTGCTTGTAGACCGTCGCGCGGCCCATCCCGAGCACGTTCGCGACGTAGTTCGCCGCGCTCTTGCCGCGGAACGCGCCCTCCGCGTAAAGCGCTTCGACGAGCTCGCGCCGGTGCTCGCGCGTGAGCCCGTTCAGCCCGACCTGCCGCTCGCGCAGCCAGCCGTGCAGGAACGTGTTGATGCGCTCCTGCCAGTCGTCGCGGAACAGTTCGTCCGGCTGCGCGACGACGCCCGCGCCCTTGATGAACAGGTCGAGCGTCGCGCGCACCTCGTCGAACACCGCGATGTTGAAGTTGATGCACATCATCCCGGCTGGGCGGCCTTCGTCGTCGAACAGCACGTTGCTCACGCAGCGCATCCGCCGGCCATCCCAGTTCAGCTTCTCGTACGGGCCGATCACGCGCTCGCGCGCGGAATGATCGATTTCCTCGAGCGCGGAATCGTCGCCGACCTCGCGCTTCGACAGGTTGTTCGCGAGATACAGCACGGTCTGGTCGTGCAGGTCGTGGATCACGACTTCCGCGTACGGGAAGAACAGCGCGGCGATACCGTCGGCGATCGGCGCATAGCGGGTGAGCAGCAGGTCTTTGACGGGGGATTTCTTCTTGCGCATCGGGTTCGCCATCTCGGGTGGGCGCGGGCCGGGCAGCGCATCGGGCCGGCGTGCCGGCGCACCGTTGGCCGGCATGCCCGTGCGCCCGCGC
>NZ_JAAGPH010000368.1:0-922 GCF_017104705.1 Burkholderia sp. Se-20373
CCGGTGACGCCGCCCCGCCGGCTGATTCGCCGCCGGTCGCCGAGATACTCGCGTACGTCGCGCGCAGCCCGTCGCCGCTCGCGATCCTGCCGCTCGAGGACCTGCTCGCGCTGGACACGCAGCCGAACCTGCCGGGGCCGCCCTGCGGGCACCCGAACTGGCGGCAGCGCCTGCCCCGCGCGATCGACATGTTGTTCGACGCCGACGTGCGCGACCGCATCGCGGCCGTGGTGCGCGCACGCGGTTCGCGGGAGCCCGGCCCATGACGCCGCGCGCGACGCTGCGACTGCAGCTGCATGCGGGCTTCACGTTCGACGACGCGGCCGCGCACGCCGGCTATTTCGCGCGGCTCGGCGTGAGCCACCTGTACCTGTCGCCGGTCGCGACGGCCGAACCCGGTTCGCGGCACGGCTACGACACCGTCGATTACGGCACGCTCAACCCCGAGCTCGGCGGCGAAGCCGGTTTCGTCCGGCTCGTCGATACGCTGCGCGCGCACGGGCTGGGCGTGATCGTCGACATCGTGCCGAACCACATGGGCGTCGGCGGTTCGTCGAACGGCTGGTGGAACGACGTGCTCGAATGGGGCCCCGCGAGCCCGTACGCGCACCACTTCGACATCGACTGGCATCCGCCCGACGCGACGCTCGACGGCAAGGTGCTGCTGCCCTGCCTCGGCACGCCGTACGGTGAGGCGCTCGCGGCCGGCGACATCACGCTCGACGCCGATCCGGCCACCGGGCGCTTCTTCGTGACGTGCCCCGGGCGACGGCTGCCGGTGGCCGCCGCCACCTACGCGGAGCTCCTGCGCATCGCGAATCGCGCGGACCTGAACGCGCTCGCCGAACGCTTCGACGCCGCGCCGCCGCGCGACAGCACACGGCTGGCCGCCGCGCATGCGGCGTTGCGCGATCACGCGGCC
>NZ_JAAGPH010000369.1:0-917 GCF_017104705.1 Burkholderia sp. Se-20373
CGGGCGGCGCGGCGAGTGCGGTGAGCGGTGCGCCGGCAATGACGAGGGCGACGGCGCCGACGGCAGCGGCACCACGCCAGGAAAGGCGATGGGACATGGATGCGGTTCTCTCAGGTTTTATTGTGAGGCTGCATGTTAATGCATCGCCGCGTGTCGAACGGTCGACGCGGCGCAGCCGGATGGCGGCAATGCAACCGGCGCGCGAGCCCGGACGCGCCGCGATCGATTCCGTTGCAGGGTAATCGATGCGCAGGGCGTCGGGGCAGGCGCGTCATGCAGCCGGCGGGATGCCGGTGCGTGTGGAAGAACCGTTACGGCGCGACGACCGGGTGCTTCAGCGCATGCGCGGTCTCGATCCACTGCGCGTGGAATTCGTCCGCGTCGGGCTTGAGCCCGAGCTCGCCGTTGCGATAGGCCATCGCGAGCGTCTGCACGGCTTCCGGCAGTTCGTGCTCGGCGGCGCGACGATACAGCGCCAGCGCGCGCGCATCGTCGCGCGGTACGCCGCTGCCTTCGCGGTACGCGTTCGCGAGCATGAAGTCCGCGGCCGGGATGTCCGCGCGCGACGCGACGTCGAACCAGTGCGCGGCCTGCACGGGATCGGCGGCGACCCCGTAGCCGCTGCGATAGATCAGCCCGAGGTAATACGCGGCGGCCGGGTCGCCCTGCGCGGCCGCTTCGCCAAGAAGCGTGCGGGCGCGTGCGTAGTCCTTCGGCATGTCGCTGCTGCCGAGCAGCAACGCCTTGCCGAGCGCGAGTTGCGCACGCCGGGCGGCCGGCGCGTCGGCCTTGCTGTCGGCCGCCGCGGCCGTTTCCAGCCAGCCGCGTCCCTCGTCGCCTAAGCCCGGTTCGCGCGAGTCTACGAAGCTCGGAAGACCGTCGTGTAGGGGAGCAGTGTTGTCCGAGGTGTGAAGCTT
>NZ_JAAGPH010000370.1:0-897 GCF_017104705.1 Burkholderia sp. Se-20373
GCGCACAGCGGCCGCGTCGCGGTGGACGCCGGGCGCGCCGCGCAGGTCGACGCGCTGGCGCGGCGCTTGCGGACGACGCCGTACGTCGTGTTCCTGTCCGCGTTCCTGCTGATGTTGTCGCGGCGCACCGGGCAGCGCGACCTGGTGGTCGGCTCGCCGGTCGCCAACCGCGCGTCGAGCCGCACGGAAGGGCTCGTCGGCTTTTTCGTCAACCTGCTCGCACTGCGCGTGGCGTTCCCGGCGGCCAGCAGCACGCGGGCATGGATCGAACGGGTGCGCGACTGCGTGATGGCCGCGCACGCGCATCAGGACTATCCGTTCGAAAAGCTGGTCGAGCGTTACGCCGGCCCGCGCGACGCGTCGCTGACGCCGCTGTTCCAGGTGGTGTTCTCGATGCAGGAGGCGCCGGTCCGCCATGTGCGGATCGGCGCGCTGGACGTCGCGTTCGAGGACACGCCGGAAACGGAAACCGAATACGACCTGACGATGAACCTGCATCGCGACGGCGCGGGCTACGGCGGCGTGCTGCTGACACGCGACGGCGCGCTGGAGCGGGGCGAGTCGGACGAAGTGGTCGAACAGTTCCACGCGGCGCTGGACCTGCTGCTGACGCTGCCGGACGATGCGCCGCTGGGCGACGCGGGCGTGCTGTCGGCCGCGCAACGCCAGGCATGGCTGGCGGCGTCCGGCACCGTCGACGCGCCTGCGCGGGCGGCGTCCGACCTCGTGTCGCTGCTGTCGGGCACGCTGACGGCCGGCAACGCCGCGCCCGCGGGCGCCACGCCGCACGAGACGCTCAGTTAGGGGGCGGCGGCGGCCCGGGTCGGCCGCATGCCGGGCGGACCGCCGCAGGCGAGGAGGCGGTCCGCGGACTGGGCCGCGCCGTGCGTGCCCTGG
>NZ_JAAGPH010000371.1:0-781 GCF_017104705.1 Burkholderia sp. Se-20373
CCGCCGCACCGCTCGCGAGCGGCGCCACGGGCGGCGCCGGCACCTGCCCGGGCGCAGCCGCCGACGGTCCGCCGAGCGGCATCGTGATGCGCTGGCCGTTGCGCTCGAACACGACTTCGTCGGGGCCGATCGACACGACCGTCGCGCCCTCCTTCAGTCGCGCACCTTCGAAATAGCGGCTGCCGTCGGCCGTCTCGATGTAGCGCTGGTCGCCGTCTCCGGCGAACACGGTCGTGATCTCCGGAATCCCGGCCGTCCCGCCCAGCGTCGTCGCCGTGCGCGGCGCGGCCGGATCGGCATCGCGTACGTGATCGACCACTTCGAGCGCGGGACGCGCGTCCTTCATGTAGTTGCGGATCCGCGGCTCGATCTGCGCGCGCGCGGCCGTGCCGGTCACCTCGATCCGGCCGCGGCCGAGATACGCGACCGTCAGCGCCGTGTCGCTGAAATAGGTCTGCGCGGTCGCGACCAGGTCGCTGACCACGTAGATGTTGCCGAGCGTCGCGTTGTCGACGCCCGCGACGATCTGCGCGACGCGTTCGCGCGCGGCCGGATCGCTCACGTAGCCCGACACGATCACGCCGTCGTCGCGCGGCGCGACGGACAGCTCCGGGTACGCGCGCAGCAGTTGCTGCAGCCGGTGCGTGCGCGCGAGCACCGATTCGTGCTGCCACGGCAGGCGCCCCGACCAGGTGACGAAGCCGTAGCCGAGCGCGCCGAGCAGCACGCCGAGCCAGAGCGCGACCAGCGCGATCACGAGCCGCCGGCTGCCGAGGCGGCG
>NZ_JAAGPH010000372.1:0-888 GCF_017104705.1 Burkholderia sp. Se-20373
GCCCAGCAGGGCCGCCCCAGCGCGTCGCCTCGCCCACCGGCGGCGAACTGCGTCTGGGTGACGCCGGCGCTGTTCTGGTACGTGACGAAAGGCACCGTGTAGAACGCGCCGTCCGCCTGCTTCAGGTTGGCCTTGGCCACGTATTCCGCGCCCGCCAGAAAGCGATTGTTGTCATAGCCGTACAGGTCGATGCCCTGATTCCACGCCATCTCGCAAATAGCGCCCGTCAAGGCAATGCCGAGCGTGCTGTGGCCCTGGTCCCGGCCGGCTTCCTGCCATTGCCCGAGGTTGCCGGGGTGCAGGTAGTACACGGCTTGCCGGATACAGCCGTTGCTGCCACCGGTCTTGAAATGGGTGACGGCCTCGTTGACGAGCCCGGCATCGTCGCACAGGACGCCGATGGCCAGGATGCACGCGATGTTGGCCAGGCCCCAGTTGGCCCAGTAGTGCGTGTCCATCGCGGTGTCGACACGGGTCAGGAAAGCGTGACTGACCGGGTAGAAGACATTGCGCATCATTGCCTGAAACGCGGCAAGCCCGGCCGCACTCCAGCCGCTGTAGCCGCGCATGATTTCGGCGGCGTTGGCAAATTCGTAGCCGTAGATGCCGGCGGCGAGCGCCACGTCGCTGCCGCCAAGCGTCGTCAGCGTCGAGGCCCATTGGTCCAGATACTCCACGGCTTTGTCGGCGTAGCGTGTGTCGTCCGACACCTTCCAGCGCAGCGCGTCGCCATAGGCGGCGGCGATGTCGTTGTAGAGCGCGCCGTAGTTCTGACCATGCGTGGGATCATTGCCGCGATAGATGCCGACCTGCGGGTTCGGCTTGTTCGTCAGGCGCGTGTGACCGTTGGCGACGAGCACGTTCCAGCTGTCGATCCACGGGGACGCG
>NZ_JAAGPH010000373.1:0-884 GCF_017104705.1 Burkholderia sp. Se-20373
CTCCACGCAATCTCACCCTGCTCGTCCGTCACCTCCTGCGGCGTGCCGATCTGGTCACACTGGTAATAGCCGATCCGCCCAAACGCCACCGGCCGGTTCGTGCGACTCCACAGCGGGTCCCGGTCGATGTCGTAATGTTCATCATAGTCCGGGCGTTCGTGCAGCGGAATCCATCCCGTATGGCTCGCCTGCACCATCGGCACGAAGCTGTTCGGCTCGTACACATAGTGCGTCGTGCGGCCATTGCCACCATGCTCGCCCTTGCCGCTCTCCCACGCCAGCGTATCGCCGTCCCAGCCATATAGCGTCAGGCCATAGCCGTATTCGGCATTGAGCCGCGCCGTCTCGATTGCATGGTAGTCGCTACCGTCGAGCGAACTGACCCGAACCCGCGCATTCGATTCCTTCGCCATCCGTCGGCCCAGCGCGTCGTACCAGTAACGCACGCTCACCTTGACGGTATCGAACCGAACGAGCCGATCGAAGCCGTTCCACTCGAACCATGCCTGATCTCCATTTTTCCGACGTTCGATCAGGTTGCCGTATTCGTCCCACCTATAGTGCGTGCCCGCGTACTCGCGCAGCAGGTTGTCCAGCACCGCCGGGCGCCCCTGGATTCGACTCGAATACCCCGGCGTGCCTCGCACAGGATCGGGCTCGAAGTGCCGCGTCTGCGCGTCGTCCAGCAGGTTGCTCGCCGGATCGAATGCGAAGGTCTCTTCACCCAGCAAGCCGGTGGCCGCCACGAGCCGACCCACCGGATCGTAGCGATAAGTCCGCATGCCGTTCTGCGTGTCCTCGATCCGCTCCAGCTGACCCGCGCGGTCGTAGGTGTAGCTGCGCTGCACGAGCCGCTTTCCGCCCGGCGTTTCGCTCCGGGTCAC
>NZ_JAAGPH010000374.1:0-757 GCF_017104705.1 Burkholderia sp. Se-20373
CCACAGCAGCGTGCCGATGCCGAACGCGGAGCACGCGACGACCCAGCCGGCCGGCGTATCGGCGTCGACGCTCCAGGCGCCGAACGCGAAGCCCGCGCCGTCGTCCTGCGCGAAACGCCACGCGTAGCCGAGTTCGGCCGCGCAGACGATCGCGACGCCCCAGAACACGCACGCACCGACCGCGCACAGCACGCGCCACCGCTCGGCCGCCGGTGCGCCGCGCCGCAATGCATGCGCGAGCGCTTGCACGATCCCGGCGATCCCGCGCGGCGCGGCCACGACGACCGCGACGAACAGCACGCCGAGATACAGCGCCCACGCGCGCGATACGCCCGCGACGACGATGCTCAGCACCGTGAGCACGGCGGCACCGGCCGCCGGCCCGAAGAACGCGCCGGTGCCGCCGATCACCGCGGCGATCAGCACGGTCGCCGACCGCGCCATCGACACGCTGTCGGGCGTCGCGATCTCGACGTCGATCAGCGTCAGCGTGCCGGCGACACCCGCGAAGAACGACGCGCAAGTGACCATCGCGAGCCGCACGCGGCGCGGCTCGGACCCGAGCGCGGCGACGCGCACCGGGTTGTCGCGCACCGCATTCGCGAGCCGCGCGAGCGGCGTGCGCGTCAGCGCGTGCATCGCCCACGCCGATGCGAGGCACCACACGGCGATCACCGCATACGCCTGGACGGGTGCGCCGAAATGCCAGCCGCCCCACGGCGTGCCGCTCGCGCGGTCGATCGGCACGCCGCCGATT
>NZ_JAAGPH010000375.1:0-791 GCF_017104705.1 Burkholderia sp. Se-20373
TTGCGCCGCACGCCGCCACGCGAGGCCAAGCGTGTCGGCCAGGAGGGCCGCGTGGCCGAGCCCGAGCGCGCACGCGGCCGTACCGACCCGGTAGGCGGCGCCGGACGCATGCCATGCGGCACCCGCGTCCGCCCCGGCCGGATCGGCCGCGAGATCGGCCATCGACGCATCGGCCGTCTGCAGGAAATCCTCATAGGCATGCGCATTGACCGTCACGACGCCGAGTGTGCGAGTCGGCGCGGCGGCAACCGCGTCGCGTTCGGCCCGGGCGGCATCGGTCTCCCACAGCGCTTCGGACGCAGGCGTGCCGGCGACGTGCCAGTCGACCGTCAATCCGTAGTCGTGCAGCACGTCGACGAGCGCGACATCCTCGGCCGCGGCGCCGAACAGCGCGAAATCGCGCCACAGCAGCGCCACCGTCTCCCGCACGAGTTCGGGCGGCGCACTGCGCCGGCCCTGCGCGTGCTCGCCGAGCAGCAGGTTCGTCCGCGCGAGAAAGCGCTTCAGCTCGGGTGCGCCGCTGGCACGCAGTGCGCGTACGCATGCGGCCGCGAGCCGCCAGAAATCGTATGGATCATCGCCGGCGAGCGCGGCCAGCATCGCATCGAGTTCGTCGAGTGCCGCATCGGGCGCGCCGTGTTCCGCGCGCAGCACGCCAAGCAACGCCTGTTCGTAGCGGGCACGAATCCGGGTCGCGAACGCGTCGGGCAGCGCGCGCAGCGTGGCCGGCGGCACCGCACGGCCGACGAGCGCGAGCGCGTCGAGCGGCGCCTGCGCGCGCAGGTCGGCGG
>NZ_JAAGPH010000376.1:0-828 GCF_017104705.1 Burkholderia sp. Se-20373
CCGCGTGGTCGGGCGTGCTGCACGCGGATGCCGAACGTGCGGCCGGCGGCGGCTCGACGCGGCTCGTCGGCTGGCTCGAACGGCTCGGCTGGCCGCTGCGCACGGCGCTGTTCGTCGTGGCGGGCGGGCTGATCGTGTTCGTCGGCGTGTCGGCCGGCCCCGAGTGGCTGTCGATCGCGCGCTGGTCGGCTGCGCTGTCCGGCCACGATGCGCTCGCGCGGATGCTGATCGACCTGCGCATGCCGCGCCTGTTGTGCGCGCTGCTGGCCGGCGCGTTGCTGGCGGTGAGCGGCGTCGCGATGCAAAGCGTGGTGCGCAATCCGCTCGCGGGCCCCGAAGTGCTCGGCGTCACGCAGGGTGCGGGGCTCGTCACGCTGTTCGCGTTGTCGACGTGGCCGCTGATGGGCCATGTGACGCTCGCGGCGGCCGCGCTGATCGGCGGCGGCCTGTCGCTCGCAGTCACGCTCGCGTTGAATCACCGGCATCGCTATGCGCCGCTCGCGGTCGCGTTGACGGGCATCGTGATCGGCGCGCTGTGGACCACGCTCGCGCAATGGCTGATCACGCAGGAAAGCGTGCAGCCCGCGCGCTTCGTCGTGTGGCTCGTCGGCGGTACCTATGGCCGGAGCTGGGGCGAGGTGTCGATGCTGCTGCCGTGGTGCGTGCTCGCGGTGCCCGTGTTCGCCTGGCTCGCGAAACCGCTCGACATGCTTGCGCTCGGCGACGACCAGGCGGCCGCGCTCGGGCTGCCGGTGGCCGCGTTGCGGCCGCTCGCGCTGACGATCGCGACGCTCGCCGCATGCGCGGCCGTCGCGGCGGTCGGGCCGG
>NZ_JAAGPH010000377.1:0-817 GCF_017104705.1 Burkholderia sp. Se-20373
CTCGACAAGAAGATCCGCCAGAAGACCCAGCTCGAACTCGTGAACATCATCGAGAAAGTCGACGTGACCTGCGTGATGGTCACGCACGACCAGGAAGAGGCGATGACGATGGCCAGCCGCCTCGCGGTGATGAGCGAGGGCAAGATCGTGCAGATCGGCGCGCCGGGCGAGGTGTACGAATTCCCGAACAGCCGCTTCTCGGCCGAGTTCATCGGCTCGACCAACCTGTTCGAAGGGCGCGTCGTCGAGGACGAGCCCGACCACATCTTCGTCGAGAGCGACGACCTCGAGGCGCGGATGTACGTGAGCCACGGCATCACCGGCCCGCTCGGCATGCCGGTCGGCATCTCGGTGCGCCCCGAACGCATTCACGTATCGCGCGAGAAGCCGGGCTCGAAACACAACTGGGCGCGCGGCGTCGTGACCGACATCGCGTACATGGGCAGCTACTCGCTGTACCACGTGCGCCTGCCGAGCGGGAAGACGGTCGTGTCGAACCTGTCGAGCTCGCACCTGATGAACGACAACGCACCGGCGTGGAACGACGACGTGTTCGTGTCGTGGTCGCCGGCCAGCGGCGTCGTGCTGACGCAGTGAGGACGCCACGATGAGAACCTCCACTACCACTCCGGCCGCGTCGGTATCGTCCGGTGCCGCGAGCGCCGGCGCCGGCCGCGCCCGCCCGGGCCGCTTCGCGCTGCTGTCGCGCTTCCTGCCGTCGGGCCGCAGCGTCGCGATCGGCGTGCCGTTCGTGTGGCTTGCGGTGTTCTTCGCGCTGCCGTTCGTGCTGGTGCTGAAGATCAGCTTCGCCGACCAG